>CASFLY010000104.1 GCA_949295645.1 uncultured Bacteroidales bacterium
AAAGAGGTTGTCAAGACTTGGTCACGCGCGAGTATGATCTCTCCTGACTTCGTAGGCCACACTATCGCAGTTCATAATGGAAACAAGTTTATTCCCGTTTATGTTACTGAAAACATGGTAGGCCACAAGCTCGGCGAGTTCGCACCTACAAGAACATTCAGAGGCCATTCGGGCAATCGTAAATAATTAAAATGAGATTAGAATTATGGGAGCTCGCAAAAGATTGATGGCCGAGAGGCTGAAAGAAGCTAAAAAACAGACAGCTATAGCTAAACTGAATGATGTTCCTACTTCACCGCGCAAGATGCGTCTCGTGGCAGATATCGTCAGGGGCGTAGAGGTGAACAAGGCACTCGATATTCTCAAATACTCCAAGAAACACGCTTCAGTGAGTCTTGAAAAGCTTGTCCGCAGCGCTATCGCAAACTGGGAAGCGAAAAATCCGGACAAGAGCAATGAACTGGACAATGGCAATGTGTACATCAAGACCCTCATGGTCGACGAAGGCCGCACGCTGAAGAGAATCCGTCCTTGCCCGCAGGGAAGGGCCGGCAGGATCCGCAAGCGTTCGAATCACATCACCATCATCCTCGATGTAAAGAAACCAGCAACAGTGGAGGAATAATTTATGGGACAGAAAACAAATCCTATCAGCAACAGAATCGGTATCACCCGTGGTTGGGACTCTAACTGGTGTGGTGGTGACTATGCAGCAAAGATCGCTGAAGACTACAAGATCCGCAAATATCTTGTAAGCCGCCTTGCAAAGGCCGGACTTTCAAAGATCGTCATAGAAAGGACCCTCAAGCTCATTACAGTGACCATTCATGCGGCCAGGCCGGGCGTCATCATCGGCAAAGGCGGTGCAGAAGTGGATATGCTGAAGGAAGAGCTCAAGAAAGTCACTAACAAGGACGTTCAGATCAATATCTTCGAAGTAAAGAAACCTGAAGTGGACGCACACTTCGTCGCTGACAACATCGCCCGTCAGATCGAAGGCCGCGTATCCTACAGAAGGGCCATCAAAATGGCTGTAGCCACTACGATGAGACTTGGCGCAGAGGGTATCAAGGTACAGATCAGCGGACGTCTCGGCGGAGCTGAAATGGCCCGCAGCGAAATGTTCAAGGAAGGCCGTACTCCTCTCCATACATTCCGTGCCGATATCGACTACGCTTTGGCGGAAGCACATACCAAAGTAGGAGTGCTCGGTATCAAGGTATGGATCTGCAACGGGGAAGTCTACGGAAAAAGGGACCTTTCGCCTAACGCAGGCATCGCAGCCCAGGCTGCCGCACAGAATTCGTCTTCCCGTCAGGGCGGACGCGGCGACCGTCGTCGCGGAGGACGCAACCGCGGCGGTGAACGCAGCAGCAAATAGGACAAAATAAGTTTGTTTCCATACACGACAGGGGGTGTGTCAAAATGATAAATTCTGGCGCACCCCCTAAGGCGTATCAGAATTGATTATGACACACCGTCCTGTTTTTTTTGCGACATACTGCAATACAGCGTCCGTCCCGGCTGAAGGAAAGTCAGTTTTTCTCTTAATAAATAGCTGAGAATTAAAATATTGTTTATCTTTGTCGGCTCAACACGCTTCTAAAGTTTCAGACAAATTGAAAAAATGTGCCGTACATATCAGCCGCCTGCATAAGGCGGTGAGGCTCCTGCTTTTGGCATGGGTGCTGGCCCTCAACCCGATGGGGGGGGGGATTTTTGCACTTGCAGCCTCTGAAAACGGCATAAATTCCACATTTTCATCCGCACCGGCCCCGGCAGACTCCCTGCCGGCCGAATCCGGAAAGCCGCATTGGGCGGACAGCGTCCGCATCATAGACCGGCTGGCCTTCAGAACAAACGCATTCGAATGGCTCGTCACCATTCCCAACATCGGAGCTGAATTCGACATCTCCGCATCTCCATACAATAAATACACGGTCGGACTCACGGCCAAATACAACTGGGACACCTGGCACAACTATTCTCCGGCCATGGTGTTCAACCTGTTCGAAATACGTCCTGAATTCCGCAGATACTGGCGGACTGTGGAAAAGGAGCCCCGCGACCCGTCGGACACGACGAAAAGGAGTTTCATGCAGTGGCTTCGGGAAGATGTCTTCACCAATGCCAGGGTCAACGCCAACACCGGACGCGCCTACTACGTCGGAGCCTACGTGAATGCCGGCAGTTTCGCGTACAAGTTCGGGAAAACGGGAAAACAGGGCACATTCTTCGGGCTGGGCGTCTCCCTCGGATACGGGGTTCCCCTTTACTCATACACCAAAAGCAACATAGACGTCGAATTCGGACTTTCTCTCGGGATGCTTATAGACAGGTACGACTGCTTCGGGCACAACCCGGTAGGGAACTACTATGTCCGGTACGCGGATCAGGGGCGGGGCTGGCATGTCACGCCGTATCCGCTCCTTACCGAAGTCAAGGTGGCTTTTGTCTACAGGACCAGATCCATAAAGGACAAATACGACAAGACCGATCCCGAGAAGCTGATGCTGAAACAGAACCGGAAAGACGCCAGGGAACAGGCCCGGCTCGAAAAGGAAAAGGCTGGCAGGGAAGAAAAGACGGCTGCCCGGGAAGAAAGGGCAGCGGCCAGGGAAATGGCTGAAAAGCCCGGAACAGAAGAAACCGATCAATGATGAAAAAGACCGTCACAGCCATACTTTCGATACTTGTCATCGCATCATCGCATTCGTCCTGCACAAGGGTGGAATACGGTGCCTCCGAAGACATGCCGGGCAGTGTGCAGGTAAGCTTCAGTTTCGACTGGCAGGGTATGGAAACTCCGGAGGAGATGTATGTACTGATGAGCAGAATCATCAATACCGTGCATTACGGCTGGGAAGTGGCCCCGGACGGAACAGTCAGGAATCCCGTCTCCGATACGCTGCAGACAGAGACCTCCGCTCCTGACAGGAATCCCGTTTCCGGAACAGAGCCGGAGGCCGGTCAGGAGCCCGACATGACCGTCCTGAACGGAGAATATTTCATAATGGCATTCAACAGCGATGAAGACGTTCTCACGGCGGAAAACGTCGGCCCGTTCGTTACCGACGAGGCCACAGCGATGTCAAGCATCATTCTCCGCGCAAAAGGATGTACGGATGAAGAAGTCAACGAAGCGTACGGCGGAGACTGGACGGACTTCAACCAGCTCGTCGGATTCATCCACAACACGGGCCCGGTCTACCTCGATGTCAGACAGATCCGCATAGACCCCGCAAATCCTGCGGAAATTTCCCTGACGCCTTCCCCGCTCACCCAGGAAATCACCTTCAGCGTCGATATCGAGACGGAAGACGGAGTGGAAATCCAGGATATAACAGCCGAAATATCCGGCCTGGCAGGAAGCGTTGAGGCCATGTCCGGTTACATAAGCGACGAAACCACCTACAGGGCGGCATTCAAGATGTACGAAGCCGGACAGGCAGCCTCCGGGAAAAGATACGAAGGCAAGATCCACACTTTCGGGCTGTTTCCGTCCAAGGATAAAAACTACATCACCGGCCCGGGAATCCTGCAGCTTTCCATCAAGGCTTCCGACGGTACGGATACAAAGGTTTTTCATGCGGGGATAAATATCCTCGAGACCATCGCTTCCGCAGAAATGATAGAAACGGCAGGCTACGGCCTGTACCGTATCAGTAAAGACAAGGTTTCCCTGCAGATTCCCGCCAGGCTGACGATACTGAAAGACCAGATAGCCCAGGGTGACGGGCAGGGAGTCGAAATATGGGTCGACAGCGATGAATACTTTGACACGGAGATATGATGAAATACAGGATAGAGCACATACTTGCGACGCTTCTTCCGGCAGTCCTGCTCCAGGGCTGTCTGGACGACTCGTACAACGGTGTCGCTCCTGACGGCTCATCATCATATTATGCCCCTCAGCAGTTCCCGGTACTTTTGGTCATCGGCACTCCGGAAAACGCCTCTTCCAAAGGCTCGGGGGCCATCGATTACGACAAGGCGGACCCGTGGGCGGACAAGCCGCTCTACTTCTACGCCTTCAAGCGGGATCTGGCCACTTCATTCGCATCTCTCAGCAAAGACAACATCGACTGCCTCGTCGACGGTTCGAAAGACGACGCGGGCAGCCTTGCAGGCAAGGCCGCCAGGAAAAACACCTACGACAGGTATATTTCCTGGACAGGGGCGGAGCGCGGCGTCGTGTACCCGACGGACTACATCCCTTACGATTTCTACGGCTACTTCATCGATGACATCGAAGTCTCCTCCGAGGATATCGACCGTACGGATGAATCCATTGCCATCCGGATCGAAATAGACGGCTCCCAGGATGTAATGTCCTCTTTCGCGGAACTCGACGAAGAACAGCTTTCGGGACAGGACATCACGGACAAGGAAAAGACGGACATCACGAACCTTGCGTTCAGTTCGTTTACCGCGGAAAGGAACATCCACCCGACATTCATTTTCGACCACCACCTGACAAGACTGCGGTTCGACCTCTATCCCGGCTCGGAAGAGGCGAAAGACGTCTATGTCGACTCTATCAAGGTCTATTCGAAAACGAAGGGTGTATTTACCGTAGCCCACAAATCAGTCCAGAGAATCGGGATAGACTTCTCTGCCGACACGGAGTACAGACCGCTGGCGCTCACGGAAGAAGACGGCTCGAAGCTGAAGGAAGACACCTATCACACCTCTTACGAAGGCGATTTCGACGGTCCGGTTTACGACAGGGACAAGACCACGGTCGGGGGAAGCATACTTGCGGCACCGGACTCGCGGTACGAAGTGCACCTGTATTTCAAGAGACCCACCAGGACCGGGCACATAGACACGTACGAGCACGTCTTCACCATCACGGCCCCGGGAGGCAGCTTCTCGCCTGGAATGCAGTACACGGTAAGGATAGCCGTCTACGAACTGCAGTCCATCGATCCGACAGTGTCGGTAGAGGAATGGGAATACGGGGGAGATGCGGTATTCGATGAAGACGAGATGTGGCCGGATCCTCAGGAACTCCGGGGAAAGGGCGGAAACGGCAGAAACGGCAACGACAATATATAAAACAATATTTAATAACCTTTTAACAGATTTGCGATGAAAAAAATTTTTTCCCTGATTGCAATGGCTGCCATCCTGTCGGTGGCAGGCTGCAAAAAGGCCGGGGTCACGGCGACAGTCACGGCTCCGGAAGAAGGCAATGTGCCCGTCACTTTCGGACTCATGCAGTCCGGATTCGACGTATCCACCAAATCGGTAGGTCCTGTGGATGCCTGGGACGGCAATGACCTGTATATCTTCGGATATGCAAGCACCCATACGGACTACTCCGAAGGACAGGCCTACATCTACAATGTAAAGGCGACTACCATCGCCTACGGCGAAGAAGGCTTTCAGGAGGGCAACACGCAGCAGGCTCTGAAAGTGGAGCACGACGTGACATACGACCTTCCGGAAGGAGGCACGGAAACCGTGAAGGAACCTTTCTACTATGAAGGGACAAACATCTATGACTTCTACGGCTACTACATCGACGATGCGGCCACGAATGCCGATTTCAGCTCGCCGGTAGAAGCGGATGCCGACCCTGTGCCTGTCACGGTGACGGACGGGACTCCGGATGCGACCGTCGCCGAGGGGACGGTTCTGCCTGACGGGGTCTATATCCCGTTCCAGATCAACGGTTCGCAGGACATCATGATCGCCATGGCAGACAAGAGCGCGGATGTCGGAGAAACAGGCGTCCCGGAGAGCAGGGCCTACAGTGCTTATGCAGCACGCCGCGGAGTACATCCCAACCTGCCGTTCGAGCATCAGCTCGCCCGCTTCAAGTTCAAGATTGTTTCAGGCTCGGAGGCCGGCAACAATGTAAATGTCAACTCCGTCAGCCTGACATCGCCATCCAGGGGATACCTGTGCGTGGTAGGTGAGAACAGAGGAATCGTTGCTGCCGCAAATGACACTCCGACAGAACTTTTCCTCAAAGAAGCGCCTGCAGACGGCAAGGAACTGACAGACCTGACTCCTCAGGCTCCTGCAGCATTCACCGAGGGTAAAAGGGCCGATATCGAGACCGTGCCGACCATCGGCAAAGACATTCTCGTCATTCCGGGCCAGAATTCGTACAAACTTACCCTCACGACCAGTATGACCGACGTACACACCGAGATGGCAGACCAGACCTACACCCTGACTCCGGCGAACATAGCCGATGCAAACGGGGATACCGGGAATGTCTCGGCATTCGAAGCCGGCAAGTACTACACCATCACCGTCATCATCTACGGCCTTGAGGAAATCAAGATTACCGCTACACTCGGCGAATGGCAGTCCGGCGGCTCCATCACCATCGACCCTGATGAAGAGCCATGGTACGACGGTCCGGTCATCGAGCCGGACGAGCCCGAAATCCCGTAAACCCGAAAACTTACCTTCTAACAATACTTACCCTCTAACAATATAAGATTATGAAACAGTACAGTATTTTATTGGCAGGACTGCTCATCCTTTCCGCAGGCTGTCAGAAAGCAGACATAACGGCAACAGCCGTAAACCCTGACGAAACTTCTGGAGAACCCGTACCTGTACGGTTCGGACTCGGACAGCCGGCATACAATATCGCCGTGAAATCCGCAGGCTCCCTCGAAACCTGGGGAGACAACGACCTCTACATCTTCGGCTACAGGACAGGAGCCGCCGAATATTCCGAAGACTACACTCCTGCAGGAAGCCAGGAATCCACGACCCTGATATACAACGTAAAGGCCACGACGTCCTCGGTAACGGGCGGGACTTCGCAGGCGCTCGAAGTGCTGAATGAAAACGGCAATCCTTTCTACTACAGCGGCAACTATCTGTACGATTTCTACGGCTACTACGTGGATGACGCCGCCGCTACCGTGGAAGGTACTGTCTGGTCGAAAGTTCCGCCCGAGACAGATCCGTCGCCGCTTGTAATCACCACGGAATCCGCAGCCACTCCGGTCAGCGGCGTCACCCTTGCAAAAGGTGTCTACGTTCCGATCATAATAGACGGGACCCAGGACATTATGAGTGCCGAAGCCGACAAGACAGCCGATGCCGCCACCGATGACCTTGGCGCCAACGAAGTGGATGCGGCAGACTGCTACAGTGCATACGCTGCACGCCGCGGCGTTCACCCGAATCTGCCTTTCAAGCACAGGCTGAGCCGCTTCACATTCGAGATCAAGCCGGGGACCGAGTCTGCCAAGGATGTGGAAGTGACCGGAATCTCCATTATGGCCAACAGCAAGGGTTTCCTCGGCGTAGTCGGTGAAAACAAGGATGCCGTCATCGCCCTCCCTACGGACGAAGAGTCGAATCCGCTTACTGCCCTCGCCCTGAAAGAACGTGCCGCAGGAAGCCAGGAATGCACGGACCTTACTCCTGTATCCCTGGCAGATGCCACCGTAGGTGATGCTGACGGGATAAAGGCCGGAGAAAGCATTATGGTAATTCCGGGTGAAACCTCCTATCAGGTAATCATCGAGACCAGGATGAAAGAAGGCTCGGACATAAAGGAGAATCCGGATCCTATCGTGAAGACGCTGGAACTCTCCGACAAGTCCGCTTTCGAGGCCGGAAAGAGCTACAACATCGTGGTCACGGTCTACTCTCCTGAAGAAATCGTCATCACCGCCACCCTCACCGCCTGGGAAGACGGGGAAGAAATCTCCGTCGGACAGGATGACGACCAGAAGCCTTCCGGAAACGGCCAGTAGCGAACCGACGTTACCTATAAACATTTCAAGAACAACTGTCATGAAAAATATAAACAGTGTCATTATGATGGGAGCCCTGCTGCTTATAGCGGCAGGATGCTCCAAAAGCAAGGTTGAGGTCATAAACGAGCCCCAGCCTCAGGAAGACGCGTGGGTAAACGACCTTTCGCTCCCTGTCCCTATCGAATTTTCAGCGCCGAGCGCCCTCTCCAAAGCCACTCCGTCCGGGCCTGTAGAAGGCACTGTCATGGACGACCTTGACATCGGGATCTACGCTCTTGCCATAACCGACGGCCAGCCGGAAACCCCTTCCCACAGCGGGCCGCACACACAGATATGGAACACTTCGAATGCAGCTTCCATCCTGCTGCGCAACGAGCATGCCACTACCGGAACGGACGGTTCCATCACTTTGGACGAAACGAAATACTATCCTATCGACAGCGACAATTCCTATTCGTTCTTCGGGTACTACCCGTACACCGAGACCGCAGATATCCACACCGACTACGTCAGGATTCTTTTCAACATAGGCTACACCGACATCCTCTATGCTGCCGACCATGCCCAGAAGTTTTCCGCCATTCAGGATCTCATCGGATTCAATGCGGAATATATACGCTGGCTGAAACGGACCAGCAACTACTATGAGCTGCACGGGCCGAAACTGGACTTCAAGCATATGCTTACTTCGCTCAAGATCAGCGCAGTCATCAAGAATCTTGGAGCAGAGGAGCAGGGCAATATCAGAATCGGGTCGGTAAAGTTGAAATACGCGTATAACGACGCCTACCTGTACGTAGCCGACAGCAGGAGCGAGGGGAATCTCAGCGGCCAAATAGTCGGGAACCGCATCGGAGTCATCGAATTAAAGAAAAACACGGCCGGTACCGGCGAGGCTGAAAATCTCGTGACCGACTTCTCTTCTGTCGAGCTCGGAAGCGAGAACGCCTATCTGTCCGAATTCATAGTAGTGCCCGATCAGGAATACACCTTTGAAGTGACATTCGGAATCTGGGACGGCGAAGGCTTCTCGAGCACGGTTACGAAAGAATATACCATCTCGAAAAACGAGCCGGACACCTTCCGTGCGGGCACCAGGTACAATGTCCTGTTCGAACTCGACCAGGCCCTCAACCTTGAGCTCAGGTACACTCTGACCAACTGGGTGGACAACGGTACGGCCATCACTCCGGTTCCTGTAGAATAAGACCCGCACATGGGCTGTTCTTTTTGAGAAAATTCAAAACGGCTGCTTAGTCTGGAATAATTAACGTGAAAATGAGTCGGACCGTACGTTTCAGATATCCGAGGATCACACTGGTCATCGCGGTGTGTCTGCTGGCCCTGAGCTCTGCAAAGATGCAGGGCCAGCAGATAGCCGTAAAGACCAATGCCCTGATGTTGGGGGCACTGACGCCCAATCTCGGCTGCGAAATCGTCACCGGAGAACATTCGAGTGTGGATTTCTCGGCTTTCGGTCACAAGAACCCCTACGGCATCACCTCCACAATCATCGGGGCACAGCCTGAATTCAGGTTCTGGTTCAACGGGCGCCCGATGACACGGGAATACATAGGCGTAGGAATGCTGCTTACGACCTACGACATCACATGGAAAAGGTCGGTGTACGACGGTGACGCCGTCGGCATAGGGAT
The DNA here is from genome assembly GCA_949295645.1 of uncultured Bacteroidales bacterium. Classification (GTDB taxonomy): domain Bacteria; phylum Bacteroidota; class Bacteroidia; order Bacteroidales; family UBA932; genus Cryptobacteroides. Next base: position 9,398 of record CASFLY010000104.1, read on the forward strand.
GACCGGAGGCTATGTGTTCTCGATCGGGAGACGTTGGAACATAGAACTTTCCGGCAGTTTCGGTTTCATCGGATTCCGGCAGAAACAGTACTACGTGAATGACAACTACGATTCTTATTTCACAGACGGAGGCAGCAGGGTGAACGGATGGGGCTACAAGATGTTTCCGGTAGAACTGGGCGTATCGGTCTGCTATATCATAAAATAACGGAAATGAGGATTCTGCGCCATATCATAAAGACGGTTTTCGCGGCCGCGGGGCTCCTGTTGTCCATAGTCTGGGCATCCGGCCAGGAGATGAAAGTCGTTTCCGGAAGGATAGTGAACAAGACCACCAACATGCCTTTCGGGAACGAGGTGGCCGTGTTCATCTATAAATTCAATACTGTCGCCGAAGCCCGGGATGCCTACCCGCAGATCAAGGACGGAGGGACCTTCTTCGCCAGCGACTACGAGACAGCGGACAACAACGGCTACTATCAGGTCCGCGTTCCGGAAACCGGAGCCCTTATCTTCAGGGCGGAGATGGCCGACGAACCGGTTCTCGAGGAGGTGAATTTCAGGATGGAAATCAATGTAGCTCTGGTCGGCGGGAACATCCTGAAATCCGCCGTAAAATCCGCCGAACTCACCACCATTGCCCCGATCCCCGAAAACCCTGAAATCGAAGGCAACAACCTCAGGGTAAAGGCCATCATTCCCGTCCCGAAAAACAACGGCAAGGCCAATGCCCGCCTCATACTCCAGCCGTTCCTGATGGACGGAGAGACGAACGACACGATAAAATGTCTGAGGCCGTACGTAGTCGACGGTAAAGAATATGCTGTGACGCAGGACAGAAGAATGGGGTTCGATGCCGGTTCCGATCCTCTGAAGCCGTATGTAAAGGACATCGAACTGACCGCCGACAGGATGAATATCCAGTGGGCGGACACCATAGAACTCAAAGACCCTCAGAAAAGCTATTTCGTAAGAGGCGTAGTCCGGTTCGAAGACTATCACAGGATATATTTCGAAAAAGACTACGAACTGGCGTCGGCCCGTGTCAGACGGCCTCTGAAATTCTTAGAATACTCGGTGGGCAACAGGGATCTGGATCCGAACGACTATGTGGAAAGGGCGCAGAAGGAAAGGAGGAACACTTCCGACAGGATATCCCTGACATTCAAGATCGGGAAAGCGGAACTGGATGAAGCCGACTCAATGAACAATATTTACCTGGACAGACTTAAAACGGACCTTCTGAACATAGTCCACGGGGAAGACACCCAGCTGAAGGAGTTTCACATCATCGGAGTGTCCTCCCCCGACGGGACATACGCAAAAAACCTGAGCCTGGCAAAGGAAAGGATGAAATTCGCCCTGAACCAGATAGCATCAGTCCTGCCGAGACGCGTGCGGGAAAGGGTGTATATGACGACTAAGGCCGAGGTGGCGCCGTGGAGCGATGTGGCGGACCTGATGATGCAGGACTCGTTGGTCACCGAAGCGGAAATCATCTACGGCATCATAGACAAATACCCCGACGACCATGACAGACAGAGCAGGCAGATCAGGTCGCTGAAATTCTACAGGCCTACGGTCGTCGACTACCTGCCGAAACTGCGATCCATCCAGTACTCCTACGTACAGGAAATAAACAGGGAGCTTACCCCAGCGGAAATCCTCGACCGGTACGAACACGACTATGACTACCGGAGCGGCAAAAAGGCCTTTGCCCTGTATGAATACTGGCATCTTTTCCAGATGGTAAAGGACAGCGACGAACTCTTCGAACTCTACAAAAGGGCGTTCGAAGACTCGAAGAAGGTATATCCGAAAGGCTGGGTGCTGGCAGCGAACAACCTGGCTTCGGAGTACATCATACGCGGCATCACAGACACGACGGTTCTGGCCCCGTTCATCGACACGAGGGTGCATGCCGTGAACAAGAAAATCATGCACATGAACGGGGTCACGAGCGAAATCGTGAATCCGGAGGCGGTAGTAGCGAACCAGCTCTGCATGTTTCTGAAAGACAACAATTTCAAACGGGCCAGCGTCATGGCACAGCTGCTCCCGGACACTGACCGGAACAGGGAGCTGAAGGCCTTTACCATGTGTCTCGGAGGCTACTACAAGGGCGGACGGACGCAGGAGGAAAGGGAGGCAGCTAAAAGGACGTTCGACATAGTGAAGGAATCCACCCCGGTCAACAAGGTGGTAATGTACCTTGCGATGAATTCTGCAGGAGGGAATGCCCTTGCAGAGAGGGCAATGGCGGATCTGCCCCAGGACGATGCCCTGACATACTACCTGTGGGCGGTGATCTACAGCCGCAAGTTCGAGGCGGATCCCAATGACATCATGTCCCTGATGACCGCCGGGGACAATCTGACCCAGGCCTTTTTCAAGGATATGAAGTACATAGGCATAGCCGCCGGAGATGCCGACATAAACAAGGACATTTACAAGGACGCCGAAAGCAGGTACAAGAGCGGCAGCCTTTACTAAAATAACGAAATGATTTTGTCGGAGCAAGCTGATACTATGAATCTGAAGAAAAAACATACGGGCCTGACGGCAATGCTGCTAACGCTTTTCTGGTGCCTGCCGGGCAATGCCGCCGGCATCCGCAACGGTGAAACTGCAGTACAGACTGACAGTACCGGGCAGTTCAACGCCCTCGATTACAGCATGCAGAAAAGGTTCAGGCCGAAAAATGACCCGTTCATAACCGAAAGCTTCTTCGACAACACATTCATCGGGGTATCGGCCGGCATTTTCAACATGGCTCCCACTGGCGACAGCAGATTCGCGTTCGGTCCGCACGTCTCGTTTTCCGTCGGGAAATGGATAAATGAGTACAATGCCGTCCGCATAGAGCCGTCCTGGCGTAAATTCGCGAGGAAAAACGACATAGCCGAATTCGGCATAAGCAGCTTAGGCGTCAGCCACATGTTCAATGTCAGTTCCTATCTCGGAGGCTACCGCCGGAGCCGTTTTGTCGAATTTTCCACGGTAGAAGGCCTGACCTTCGGCCGGTCTTCGGAAAACGGCGGGAAAGCGAATTTCGCGTTCGGCATAAACCTCGGGCTGAATATGAGCCTGCGGCTTTCGGACATTTTCGACCTGTACATCGAACCGGGAATAACGGTATATACAGACGGGGTCGATCATTCCGGAAAAAACAACTGGAGGCATTACGACCTCGGGTACGGAGCGGCGATCGGGATAGCCGCGAACATCGACGGAACCCCGAGAAGAAAGCCTGCAGCGCCGGAAACGGAAAAACAGGGAAGCACGTATGTCTCCCTGTTTGCAGGCCCGCAGATACAGAATTCCCAATCGGCAGTCAGGAACATCGGACTTTTCCGCAGCATCGGACCCCACGTCGGACTCACGGCCGGACACTGGATCAGGCGGTATTTTGCCCTTCAGGCTTCAGCGTTCTACTCTTCCGACAAGTGGATAAGGGACATAGACGGGACTTTCAGACAGACCCGTTATGCCGGCCTGAGAGTAGAGGGCCGGATAGATCCGCTCGCATTCATCCCCGGTTGGCAGGAAAAAAGCGGATTTTCCCTGCCTTTGCTGTTCGGGCCTGAAGCCGGATATATGTTCAAGGACGACAGGGCGATGAAAATTAACAAGGTCTATCTCGGGATTACGGCCGCACTTCAACTGAGATACAGGCTGACAGACTTCCTTTACGTCTACGCGGAGCCCCGTTTTTCCATTGTCCCCTACTGGCTGGACTTTTACTCAGGATACATCGAAGAACGCGGCGTCCGGGAAACATACTACGACGGACTCGTCAACCTGAACTTCGGAGTGGAATTGGACATCAACGCCTTCAGGCATACATCCCGGCCCTGATCCGACAATTTTCGAGCAGGCATTCCCCACTGTCATTTCGAGCAATGTCATCCCGAGCGTAGTCGAGGGAGCTGCGAAGCCCGAAGTCGAGAAATCTGTCCATAGAATTGATTGTCTATGAACAGATCCCTCGACTTCGCTCGGGATGACACAGGAAAGAGCACTCGGGATGACACGGTGGCGGCTTCTGCCCCGCACAGTCCGCCTTACCGGATCAGGATATGCCCGTCCCTGACGTCTACGGTGATGACCGATTCCTTGTGGACGCTGCCGTCGAGGATGGCCTTGGCGATAAGGTTGACCAGTTCGCGCTGCATCAGACGCTTGATCGGACGCGCACCGTAGGCCGGGTCATACCCTTTGTCCGTCATATAGTCCTCGAAAGCTTCCGTAAAGGCTATGGAGACTCCGTTGGCCGCAAGCTTTTCCTTCAGGTCATTCATCTGCAGATGCAGGATTTCCCTTATGTCCTTTTTGGTGAGAGGCTCGAACATTATGATCTCGTCTATCCTGTTCAGGAATTCCGGCCGCACGGTATTCTTCAGGACGTCTATGACCTCTTTCCTGCATTGCGCCAGCATCCCTGACCTTTCGTTCCCGTCTTCAGGCATTTTATCCATATATCCCTGGATGATTTCCGCCCCTGCGTTGGACGTCATGATAAGGATAGTGTTCTTGAAATCGACTGTCCGTCCCTTGTTGTCGGTCAGACGCCCGTCGTCCAACACCTGAAGCAGGATATTGAACACATCCGGATGGGCCTTTTCTATCTCGTCGAGCAGGATCACCGAGTACGGTTTCCTTCTGACCGCCTCAGTCAGCTGGCCTCCCTCGTCATAGCCTACATATCCCGGAGGCGCACCGACAAGCCGGCTCACGGAGTGCCGCTCCTGATACTCGCTCATATCGATTCGGGTCATCATATTCTCATCGTTGAAAAGGAACTCAGCAAGAGCCTTGGCAAGCTCCGTCTTGCCCACACCGGTGGTTCCGAGGAAAAGGAACGAACCGATAGGCCGCTTCTCGTTCTGCAGCCCCGCCCGGCTTCTCCTCACGGCATCGGCGACGGCCTCGATGGCCTGGTCCTGGCCCACGACCCGCTTGTGAAGCTCGCTTTCCATCCTGAGCAGCTTCTCTTTTTCGCTTTCGAGCATCCTCTTGACTGGGATGCCGGTCCATTTGGCCACAACCTCCGCTATGTCTTCCGGAGTCACCGCCTCGGTAATGATCGGCTCCTTTATCGCAACCTGCCTGGCGGTAAGCTCGTCGATTTTCTTCCTTGCTTCCGCCATTTTCCCGTAACGTATTTCCGCGACCTTTCCGTAGTCGCCTGCACGTTCTGCGCTCTGCGCCTGGATCTTATAGTCCTCTACCTGCTGACGGGCCGTCTGGAGTCCGGAAAGTATGGACTTTTCCTCATCCCATTTTTTCATCAGGACATCCCTCCGGGCATTCAGATCCTTGAGTTCTTCCTCGATTTTGTCCATCTTCAGGGAAACGCCTTCCCTCTTGATGGCGGCCTTTTCGATTTCGAGCTGGCGGATCCGGCTGTTCAGGGTGTCGATAGGCTCCGGCACGGAATTCATCTCCAGCCGCAGTTTCGAAGCGGCCTCGTCGACAAGGTCGATAGCCTTGTCCGGCAGGAACCTGTTCGTGATATACCTGTGCGAGAGCTCCACGGCAGCTATCAGGGCGTCATCCTCGATTTTCACCTTGTGATGGTTCTCGTATTTCTCTTTCAGGCCCCTCAGTATGGAGATAGACTCAGCCGGTGTCGGCTCGTCCACCATCACCATCTGGAACCGCCTTTCGAGGGCCTTGTCCGATTCGAAGTATTTCTGGTACTCGTCGAGGGTGGTAGACCCTATCGTCCTCAGTTCTCCCCTTGCCAAAGCCGGTTTCAGGATGTTCGAAGCATCCATCGCGCCGGAAGTACGGCCTGCACCCACCAGGGTATGGATCTCATCTATAAAGAGGATGATCTCACCGTTGCTGTCCACGACTTCCTTCACCACGCCTTTCAGCCTTTCCTCGAATTCCCCCTGATACTTGGCTCCGGCTATCAGGGCTCCGAGGTCGAGAGAATAGATTTTCTTCGATTTAAGGTTTTCCGGGACATTGCCGTTCACTATGTTCTGGGCTATGCCTTCGGAAATGGCGGTTTTACCCACTCCCGGCTCGCCGACGAGGATAGGATTGTTTTTCGTCCTCCGGCTCAGAATCTGGAGCACACGACGGATTTCTTCGTCACGGCCTATGACGGGATCCAGTTTCCCCTGTGCCGCCCTTTCGTTGAGGTTGACGGCAAATTTTTCAAGATATTCCAATTTATTGGTTTCCATATTTTTCCCTCCTTTTTCCGGTGCGTCGGAACGGGCTATCTGCTGCGTTCTTTCGGGAATCGGGTTTGGTCATTTACGGAAGTAAACTCCCGGCGCCCTCTCCCTCAGGGCCTTGCATCTTACCCGTTCTGACGTACCGGCGTTATCAATAATATATACGGCCAAGCCGTCTGCATAATATATACAGCCATAGCCGTCTGCCCTTGCGGACAAACGGCTATCGTCAAAATATATTCCGATCAGATAATGACTGCCAAAATGTCAGTCTTCGGTAACTTGGAAAAACACGGGCTGCGCCGCAGGCCGGAATTATTCAGCCTCTGCAGCAGGCGCCTCCTGGGCCGGAGCTTCCTGAGCAGGAGCCCCCTGTACAGGAGGGAACTGAGGCCGGCTTTCCTCAATGGAACGCTCTATCTGGTCCGTGACATCCATCCCGCCCTTTGTGTTTCCCGTAGTGACGAAAGAAGAAACGATGGCCACCACAAACACGAAAGCGACGAGGCCCCAGGTGATCTTTTCAAGAATATCGGCAGTCTGACGCACGCCGAAAGTCTGGTTGCCGGCAGCAAAGTTGCTGGCAAGTCCGCCTCCCTTGCTGTTCTGAAGCAGAACCACTATTGTAAGGAATACGCTTGCGATTATTATAAGTACTGCCAGAATCGTAAAAACCACATTCATAATTATCCTGAAATTTTAATATTCCCGTTCAAGTTTTCGTATAAGGGCTGCAAAGTAAGCATTTTTTTCCGGATATGCCAAACTTAGTTTCGAATAAATCTTCCTGGCCTGTTCCGGATAACCCTGCTCTGCATATATCTGCGCTAAAGTTTCCGTGTAGAACTCCGGCATTTCGTCGGACGGGCTGCCGCTGTCGGCACAGACGGCATCTTCATTATTATATTTGACGGATTTCCGGAAAGCCCCGTCTTCCGGACGCTTCACCGTATCGTACTGCTCCTGCGAAAAATAGTCGCCGCCGACCACGAAGACCTTTCTTCCGCCAGGCTCCCGCCCATCCTGCCGTACGGCATCCCCCGCAATATACGACTTCAGCAAAGCTTCTATATCCTTGTCAGAGCAGTCTCCGCCATTCTTTTTGCGGACGATCCCGGAAAGCGCCTTCCGGGAAGAGACGTACATCGACGCGTCGGCAAGCGCCGCAGCAGCCGTCTCCCCGTCACCCATTGCAGCAAGCCGCACGCAAAGCTCCTTGCGGGCATTGCCGAACCAGGGATAAAGGTTCACGACCCCGACCAGTTCGTCGAGCGTGAGTGTCTTGAGATTGATGTATCCTCCCATATCCTACCATTGCGCCACCGTGGCATTGAAAATATCCTCCACGAGCTTGTCTATGATTTCCTCGCACAGACCGGCCTCTACCGCATCGAGAGCCTGGGTGGCGTCGAAATCCGCGTATGCCGAGAAAGACTGCTCGAGGTTGTCTTCCGGGTATTTGTTGTTTGTAAAATAGATTTTCACATTGACGGTAAGCCTGTTCTGCGCAGCCACCTCGTCTGCCGTAATACCCATCGCCTTGACATCGTAGCCGATGATTTCCCCGACTATGTCGAGATCTCCTTCCTCGTCGACCTGCTCAAGCCGCGTCAGCCTGCGGAACTGGTCTTTAAGGGCTTCCGTGAGTTCGTTGCTCAGAGTAGGGTTCACCCTCAGGGCCTTGTATTCGAAATAGTGGATATTTACCGTATTCACGTCCGGCTGGATGGAGGTTCCTGAAAACGAATATATTCCGCAGGAGCGGACGATGAATGCGGTTGCCGCCAGCGAAACGATGAAAACTATTGCAGATATTGTTCTTTTCATATTCTGAAGGTCTCGCGACCGATAGTTTACCTATTCTTCCAGTGTCTTGAGTTTCCGGTAAAGCGTCCTCTCAGAAATCCCGAGCTCTTCGGCGGCCTGCTTCCGGTTCCCGTGGTATTTGGCCAGTGCCCTCTTTATCATTTCGAACTCCTGCTTTTCCAGCGACAGCGTCTCTCCCGTCTGCTCCTCCGGCTCCGTGTTCTCCTTGACCACCTCTCCGGCCTGCTGCTCCTCCGGCTCTTCCTCCCGGCGCGTATATATTCCCGGGCCGCCCGCCGGATCCATATCCCGGGAGTCGTTTCTTCCGATGATGTGTCTCTGCATCCGGTCTTCAGCTCCCCCTATCAGCGCCGCCGCTCCGGATGCCGGCCCCGCGCCCTTGCCCGGATCAGCATTCACTATGGATTTCAGATAGTCCACATCCTGCTTCAGCTGATAAATGGTCCGCACCAGCATCTCTTTCTCAGACGGGGAAAATGCGTCGTCGTTCTGCTCGGCCTTTATCGGCAACAGGTTCGGCTCGTCTTTCGGAATGTATCTGGACAGGGTGGCGGCATCTATCACCCGCCTTTCACTTCCCGGCGTCGCCTTTACGGATTCTATTGCCGAAACCGTCTCCGCGACATTTTTCAGCTGTCTGATATTTCCCGGCCACCGGTAACTTTTCAACAAGGCCACCGCGTCATCGGCGAGGGTTATTTTCACCATATTATACTTAAGGGCGAAATCAGACGCGAATTTCCTGAACAGGAGGTGGATGTCATCCTTCCTGTCTCTCAGGGCCGGCATCAGGATCGGCACGGCATTCAGCCTGTAGTACAGGTCCTCCCGGAACTTTCCCCGCGACACGGCATACTGCAGGTTCACATTCGTGGCCGCCACGACCCGGACATCCGTCTTCAGAACCTTCGACGACCCCACGCGGATGAACTCTCCCGACTGCAGCACCCTCAGCAGCTTGGCCTGGGACGGCAGCGGCAGCTCCCCGATCTCGTCGAGGAAAAGAGTCCCTCCGTCAGCCTCTTCGAAATAGCCGCGCCGCATCTCGTTCGCACCCGTAAAGGCGCCCTTTTCATGCCCGAAGAGTTCCGAGTCGATGGTTCCTTCCGGAATCGCGCCGCAGTTTACGGCGAAGTATTTTCCCGTTCGCCTGAGACTGTTCTGGTGTATGATCTTGGGAATATTTTCCTTTCCGACCCCGCTCTCGCCGCTGATAATGACGGTAAGATCGGTAGAGGCTACCGCGACGGCGATTTCCAGAGCCCTGTTCAGAGCCTGGTCATTGCCGATTATGTCGAACTTGTTCTTTAGTGTCTGTAACTCCTGTGTCGTCATATCCCGCAAAGTTACTAAAACCCGCGGATTTCCACGCAGGGCGGAAGTTTTTTTTGCCCATAGCGTAAAATTATCCCGATATTTGTTAGAAGTTATTTGAACAATTTCTTATATTTGTCGGAAATTGGTCAAAAAGCGGCGGGGAGACGAACTCCGCCGGACCGATCGGTAAAACCGGCAAAACAAACCATTAAATATCGAACACGATGAAAAAAAGTTTCAAAATCCTTTCTTCTGCCGTGTTGGGATTGGCTGCCGTAGCCTGCAGCTCTCCTGAAAAAATGGCGGAAATGGCGGAAAACGTAGGTGTAACATGCGATCCTGCCGTACTTGAAGTCGTTGCCGGCAAGATAGATGCAACGGTTTCCGTGACTTATCCTGCTGACTATTTCCATCCGAAAGCCATCCTTGAGGTCACTCCTGTTCTCGTTTACGAGGGCGGCGAAGCCAAGATGGATCCATTCACATATCAGGGTGAAGACGTAAAGGACAACTACAAAGTCATTCCTTCCGAAGGCTCTACAGTTACCGAGAAAGTAAGTTTCGACTATGCTCCGGGAATGGAGAAGAGCTACCTTGAACTCCGCGGTGTGGTGAAATACAAGAACAAGGCTGTCGAAATGCCTACCAAGAAAGTCGCTGACGGTGCCAACACCACCTACATGCTCGTGAACAAGAACGGCAAGGCAGACTACAAGGCAGACAGCTACCAGGAAATCATCAAACAGACAGCCGAAGGACAGATCCTTTACACCATAAACAGCTCGGTGGTAAGGAACAGCCAGCTTTCTTCCGAATCCATCAAGAACTTCCAGGCAGCCATCGACGAAATCAACGCAAATGAGCGCAAGGAAATCGTCAGCACCGACATCGTGGCATACGCTTCGCCTGACGGAGGAGAAGAGCTGAACACCAAGCTTTCCGGCAAACGTTCGGAAACGGCCGAGAAGGCATTCGGCAAGGTGACCAAGAAACACGAGGTCGAGGCACCTGTAAACGTGACCAGCGTAGGTCAGGACTGGGAAGGCTTCAAAGAGCTCGTTTCAGAGTCCGACATCGAAGACAAGGATCTGATCATCCGCGTTCTTTCCATGTACAGCGACCCTGCAGTCCGCGAACAGGAAATCAAGAATATGTCTGCCGTTTACCAGGCACTCAAGAAAGAGATCCTTCCTGAGCTCCGCCGTGCAAGGTTCATCGCCAACGTCGAGTTCACGAACTACTCCAACGAAGAGCTCATCGCCCTTATCGATGAAAACATCGACATCCTCGACGAAGAGGCTCTGCTCCGCGCGGCTTCCGTAGTGAAAGACAATGCTTCCAAGATAGAAATCTACAAGAAGGCCATTGAGAAATACGGCAGCGCCCGCGCCCAGTACAACCTTGCAGTCGCATACATCGACTCTGACGACCTCGCAAATGCGAAGGCAGCCCTTGCAAAGGCTGAAAAGGATGCTGACTGGCAGAACGCTATGGGAGTCATCGCTCTCAGGGAAGGTGACACCGCCGCCGCTGCAAAATACTTCGCAGCTTCAGGCAATGCCACTTCCACCGAGAATGCAGCCGTTCTCGACATCCTCAACGGCAAATATGCCGATGCTGCCGCCAAACTCGCTTCCGCTGACAACAGCGCAAACAAGGTTCTGGCCTGCATCCTTGCCGGACAGCTCGACAAGGCTTCTGCAGCCGCTACCTGCGAGTGCGCCGAAGTTTCCTATCTGAAAGCCATCATCGCCGCACGCCAGGGCAATGCAGACGATGTCAAGAAGTACATCGATGCAGCAAGCAAGGACAAGGCCCTTGCGGAAAGGGCTACGAAGGATATCGAATTTGCCCAGTACAAATAGCGATATCGCGAATACTTGAAAAAACGGTCCTGAAACTATTTTTGGGACCGTTTTTTTAGAACTGACAAATAGACGGACAATGATTCTCGGCGACATGAATTCGTCGAACTGACGTTAAGACTATGAGCAATATCACGAAAGAAGAGGCCCTGCTCTATCATTCACAGGGAAAACCGGGCAAAATCGAGGTCGTTCCGACCAAACCGCACAGCACCCAGAGAGATCTGTCGTTGGCTTACTCCCCCGGAGTGGCCGAACCGTGCCTCGAAATAGAAAAGAATCCCCACGACGCATACAAATACACGGCAAAAGGGAATCTGGTAGCCGTCATCTCCAACGGCACCGCCGTCCTCGGGCTCGGTGACATAGGAGCCCTCGGAGGAAAGCCGGTAATGGAGGGAAAGGGCCTGCTGTTCAAGATTTATGCGGGCATCGATGTCTTCGATATCGAAATAGATGAAAAGGATCCCGACAAATTCGTGGAAACGGTCAAGGCCATCGCCCCGACATTCGGAGGCATCAACCTCGAAGACATCAAGGCTCCGGAATGCTTCGAAATCGAGCGCAGGCTCAAGGCGGAACTCGACATCCCGGTCATGCATGACGACCAGCACGGTACGGCCATCATTTCAAGCGCCGGTCTTCTGAACGCCCTGGAGGTCGCCGGAAAGAAAATCGGAGATGTCAGGATAGTGGTCAACGGGGCAGGAGCCTCGGCCATTTCCTGCACGAGCCTTTACGTGGCCCTCGGCGCGAAAAAGGAAAACATCATCATGCTCGACAGCAAGGGCGTGATCACATCTGACAGACCGGATCTGACCGAACAGAAAAAGATGTTCGCTACCGACAGACGCGACGTACACACTCTGGCGGAAGCCATAAAGGGAGCCGACGTATTTCTCGGACTTTCCAGGGGCAATGTCCTTACTCAGGATATGGTCCGCAGCATGGCCAAATCCCCGATCGTATTCGCCCTTGCCAACCCCGTTCCGGAAATCAGCTATGAGGATGCCATGGCCTCCCGCGACGATGTCCTGATTTCCACAGGCCGGTCCGACTATCCGAACCAGATAAACAATGTCATCGGCTTCCCGTACATTTTCCGCGGAGCATTGGACGTGAATGCCTCGGCCATAAACGAAGAGATGAAGCTTGCCGCCGTACACGCCATCGCCGACCTGGCAAAGAAGCCGGTACCCGACATCGTGAACGAAGCCTACAAGGTCAACAACTTCACTTTCGGCCCGGACTACTTCATTCCCAAACCGGTCGACCCGCGGCTCATCACTGATGTGTCCATCGCCGTTGCCAAGGCGGCCATGGCTTCCGGAGTGGCCCGCAAGGAAATCACCGACTGGAATGCCTACAGAGAGCATCTGAAAGAGCTGATGGGTTTCGAATCCGAATTCATCCGCCAGCTCTACACCACGGCAAGGACCGATCCGCAGAGAGTCGTTTTCGCCGAGGGCAACCACCCGAACATGATCAAGGCTGCAGTGGAGGCACGTGCCGAGGGAATCTGCCGCCCGATTCTGCTCGGGAACGATGAAAGGATTGCAAAAATAGCCCGCAAGCTGGAGCTCAGTCTCGAAGGGGTCGAAATCGTCAACCTCAGACATGACAACGAATCGGCCCGGAGGGAAAGATATGCGCATATCCTGGCCGAGAAACGCGCCCGCGAAGGGGCTACATACGACGAGGCCTGCGACAAGATGTTCGAGCCGAACTATTTCGGCATGATGATGGTCGAGACAGGCGATGCCGATGCTTTCATCACCGGCACCTACACAAAGTACAGCAACACCATCAAGGTGGCCAAGGAAGTCATCGGCATCCGCCCGGGGCTGAGCCATTTCGGGACCATGCACATAGTCAACTCGAAAAAAGGCACGTATTTCCTCGCAGACACCCTCATCAACAGGCATCCGGACACCAGGGCCCTGATAGACATCGCCCTGCTCGCAGACCACACCGTCAAGTTCTTCAACCACGAACCGGTAATGGCTATGGTTTCCTATTCGAACTTCGGCGCGGACACGGCAGGCAGTCCCAAGACCGTGCATGAGGCCGTGGACTATATCCAGAGAGAACATCCTGAAATCATGCTCGACGGCGAGATGCAGGTGAACTTCGCTCTCGACGACCAGCTCAGGGACCGCAAGTTCCCGTTCAACAAGCTGAAAGGCAAGATAGTGAACACCCTGCTCTTCCCGAACCTCAGCTCGGCGAACTCCGCATACAAGCTGATTCAGGCGATGAGCGATGCCGAAATGATCGGGCCTATCCAGATGGGGCTGAACAAGCCTGTCCATTTCACCGACATCGAAAGTTCGGTGCGGGACATCGTGAACATCACGGCAGTCGCCGTTCTTGACGCCATCGTCATGAAAAAATTAGAGAAAAAAGGCTGAGACAACAGTGAATCTGCCGCTTTCGCAGCCTGCGCTGCCGAACAATAAAAGACCGGCCCGAAATCGGAGCCGGTCTTTTATTGTCGATTATCCGTAAGAATCCCCCTTTCCGCGCCATCTCGATGGAGACGGTGCAATCGGGGATCCTGCTTGTTACAGATTCGGATTCACAGTCTTCCAGTCTGCCACAGCAGGGATGATGCCGAGGGAAATGATCTCGTCGCGCATCTTGCAGAGATGTTCGTAAGAAGCGTCGAGAGCCGCCATTTCTTCAGCCGTACCGTGCACATCCGTGTAGTGGACGCCCGAAGCATCGATGACAGTAGGCATAGCCATCATCACGTTGTGGTACTTGGAAGTATTCACATAGCAGCCGGCAGGCCAGTTGAACGGTTTGCCGCCCATAGCCGCCGCAATCATCTCGATAGAAACGTATGCCGGGCTCTGGAATGAAGAACGGCCCCTGAGCTCGATGATCTTCTTTCCGCCCTGGATCACGTCTCCCTTGATTTCATCCCATCTTACCAAAGGCAGCTCGTTGCCGAGAAGTTCCGTAAACGGCTTGCCGTCGATTTTGGCCTCGGATGCGAATACCGCCATCTGCTCGCCATGTCCTCCGTAGGTGTGGCAGCCCGTCACCTTGCACTGCTGCACGCCGAACTGCTGGGCGAGAGCGCTCTGGAGCCTGGTGGAATCGAGGGCCGCAAGGGTCGTGAGCTGAGACGGCTTCAAGCCTGAATGAAGCAGGGTTACAAGGCCGGTCAGGTCTGCCGGATTGAAGATGATTACGACATGTTTCACGTCAGGGCAGTAAGCCTTGATGTCTTTTCCGAGCTGCTCTGCGATTTCGCAGTTGCCTTTCAGAAGGTCTTCGCGGGTCATTCCCTGCTTGCGTGGCGCCCCGCCGGAAGAAACCACGTATTTCGCTCCTGTCAGGGCCTCCTTTATATCGTCCGTATAAGTGATTTCGGCTCCGTCGAAAGCACAATGATAAAGTTCTTCCGCTACGCCTTTGAGACCCTGGGCAAAAGGATCGTAAAGACAGAGATTCGGGGTAAGTTTCATCATCATGGCTGTCTGGGCCATATTCGACCCGATCATACCGGCTGCGCCGATGATGGTCAATTTATCATTTGTCAAGAAATCCATAATACATTTGTTTATAAAATCGCTTTTTTCTTTCAATCCATAACCTGTCCGGAAGTCTCCGGATCAATTCGACAAATATAATAATTTTTACTTATCCGCAAAAGGACTATTATAAGTCAGATCTCTCGGCTGCGCTCGAGATGACCCTGGATGCGGCAATGCAAATAAATTTGCATTGCTCCGATGCTTCTGCGTAATTTGGCTGCGCCACATATACGGTAGCGCCTCGGCAATGCAAATAAATTTGCATTGCTCCGATGCTTCTGCGTAATTTGGCTGCGCCACATATACGGTAGCGCCTCGGCAATGCAAATAAATTTGCATTGCTCTCGGCTTCTGCGTATATTTGCAGTCCGACCGGACTGGAATGAAAGTAGAATGCAAGTGAAGTCCGGGACGAAACCTGCTGACTATAAACGAATAACGACAAGTGGAACCTCCCAGTCCAATACTGAAAACCTCGAAAGTCGATGCGGACGCAATGTCAGACGATCCGCTGGCGAACTGCATTTTTATGATACTCGACGATTCATCCGCTCCGGAGTACGGGGACGGATGCCGCTATGTATGTGCCTGCAGGGCTCATGCCGGGTTTCTGTATCTGGGGATAACCGGGGAAACCGTTTCGTAGTCGTCCGGGAGAAAGGTCCGGATGTTGGAACAATTGAAACATGCTATACGATAATATATGGGACTATATCTGAGGAAAACCCTTGAAAACAAAGCCGAGATAGGTGTCTGGCAAATTACGGAGACCGAAAAGGAGCTCATCGCGATGAGTTCCGTCCCTACCGACGAGATGGAGGAAATCTCGCTGATAAGGAATGAAAGCCTGCGCAAACAGAAACTTGCAGTCAGGGCCCTTCTTAACGAATTGTTTGAAGAGAAGGTGTATCTGGGCCACCATGACAACGGAAAGCCATTCCTCGAGAACTGTATCACCAATATAAGCATAACCCACTGCGAAAAATACGTGGCCGTAATCATCCACCAGGAAGACGACCTCGGCATCGACATCGAGAGTCTGGACAGGGACTTCTCCGCAGTCGAGCAGAAAGCGCTTTCCGAAGAAGAAATCGAAGATCTGGACGACGGACAGAAGAACGAGCAGCTGGCCATCTACTGGTGCGCAAAGGAGGCCATCTACAAAAGGATGTCCCAGAACAGGGTGGATTTCGCCGAGCAGATAGAAGTCGAAAAGTTCACACTGAAAGGCAAGGGAGAACTCGAAGCGACATTTACCCACAAGGACGGCCATGAGGAAGAATTCGAACTCGGATATGTCTTTTTCGACAGGCATGTCTTAGTGTGGGTCGTAGGGTAGCAATGAAACAGACTTGTTAGCCAATTTTGAAATTTTCTAATTTAATTTTTATATAAGCCCCTGTTGTCTAATGACTTAACAGGGGCTTTTCTTGTTGTGGAAAACTTTTTAACGGCATTGTCCGACATTGTACCGATAATTGGACTATATTTGCCGACAGTTCGATCCGGGAACGACGCCGGGACATTTCTCTCAAATTTATTTTAACGTTTCTGATTATGGTAAAATTTGTAATAAAACGGGACGGGCGTATTGTCGACTTCGATAAAAGAAAAATCGTAGATGCCGTATTGAAGGCAATGGACGTCACGGAAGAAGGCGAAGACATCGTGCTTGCGGCGGAGATAGCTGCTGCCATAGCCAAAATCGACACGGAAAGCATGAGCGTGGAAGACATCCAGGACCATGTGGAGATGGAACTGATGAACAGCCCGCGCAAGGAAGTTGCAAAGAAGTACATCGCATACCGTAATCAGAGGAACCTGGCGAGAAAGGCAAAATCGCGCGAGATTTTCAAGGAAATCATCGAAGCCCAGGCGACTGACGTGACCCGCGAGAACGCGAACATGAATGCCGACACGCCGGCCGGAATGATGATGAAGTTCGCATCCGAATCCACCAAATCGTTCGTGGACGAATGCCTGCTGTCGGAAGACGTGAAGGAGGCCGTGCAGAACGGGTACATCCATATCCACGACAAGGACTACTACCCAACAAAGAGCCTCACCTGCGTCCAGCATCCGCTCGACAGGATTCTGAAAAACGGATTTTTCGCAGGACACGGAGAATCCCGCCCGGCCAAAAGGATAGAAACGGCCAGCATCCTCGGCTGCATCTCGATGGAGACTGTCCAGAACGAGATGCACGGCGGCCAGGCCATTCCGGCATTCGACTTTTACATGGCGCCGTTCGTAAGGCGTACCTTCCACGAAGAACTCGACAAGCTCGGCGATATCCTCGGCCAGGACTTCAGCCATCTGAAAGACATCCAACTCGATGACTACATAAAGAGAGACCTCCTTGGAATCCAGGGTGAGGAAAGGGTCATCCAGCATGCCGTAAACATGACCGTCAGCCGCGTCCACCAGTCGATGGAGGCTTTCGTACACAATATGAACTCCATTCACTCCCGCGGAGGGAACCAGGTGGTTTTCAGCTCCATAAACTACGGCACGGACACCTCTGCCGAAGGACGCTGCGTCATCAGGGAGATCCTGAACACGACCTACGAAGGCGTCGGGAACGGCTCCACAGCCATCTTCCCTATCCAGATATGGAAAAAGAAACGCGGAGTCAGCTACCTGCCCGAAGACAAGAACTACGACCTGTACAAGTTCGCCTGCAAGGTGTCCGCAAGACGTTTCTTCCCGAACTTCCTCAACCTCGACGCCACGTTCAACCAGCACGAGCTGTGGAGGGAGGACGATCCGGAAAGATACCAGTACGAAGTGGCCACGATGGGCTGCCGCACGAGAGTGTTCGAAAACAGGTTCGGCCCAAAGACTTCCATCGGCAGGGGCAACCTTTCCTTCACCACGATAAATATCGTAAGGTTGGCCATCGAATGTATGAAAGAGCCTGACCAGAACAAAAGGATACAGATGTTCTTCGAAAAGTTGGACTGGGCGTTGAACGTCACCGCCAAGCAGCTCTGCGAAAGATACGACTTCCAGAAGACCGCGATGAAAAAGCAGTTCCCTCTGCTGATGGGAGCCCTCTGGTTGGGAAGCGAAAATCTAAAGGAAGAGGACACTATCGAGTCCGTCATCAACCAGGGCACCCTCGGAATCGGATTTATCGGACTTGCGGAAGCCCTGATCGCCCTCATCGGGAAACATCACGGAGAGTCGGAAGAAGCCCAGGCCCTCGGACTGAGGATAGTTTCATATATGAGGGACAAGGTCAACGAGTTCTCTGAAAGGTACCAGCACAACTTCAGCGTCCTCGCCACACCGGCAGAAGGCCTCGCCGGGCGGTTCACCAAGATGGACAAGAAGAAATTCGGCATAATACCGGGAGTCACCGACAAGGAATACTACACGAACTCGAACCATGTTCCTGTCTACTACCACTGCACGCCTAAGCACAAGGCCGAAGTCGAAGGCCCTTACCACGCACTGACGGGCGGCGGACATATTTTCTACGTGGAAATCGACGGGGACGCCACACACAATCCTGAAGCCATAATGGCAATTGTGGATCTGATGGACAAGTACAACATGGGGTACGGTTCGGTCAACCACAACCGCAACCGCTGTATGGACTGCGGCTTCGAAAATGCCGATGCGGATCTTGAGGAATGCCCTAAGTGCCACAGCCACAACATCGACAAACTGCAGCGGATTACCGGATATTTAGTCGGGACGACGGCAAGGTGGAACAGCGCCAAGCTCGCCGAGCTTAAAGACCGCGTCGTCCACAAATAAATCCGGTTTGCAAGAGCAGGCAATCTGCGGCGTTACGCAAGTCTCGGAAATCCTCACATACAACAGTATGCTCCGGTGTTCCTCGACTTGTGTGCCTTGCATCTTACCCACTCTTGCAAACCGGCATCCCAATGAATGCAAGGTATGACAAGTATAAGGATATTGGATATTCTGGAGGAGACCATGGCCGACGGCCCCGGTCTCCGTACTGCAATATACTGTGCTGGATGCGCCCATCACTGCCCCGGTTGTCACAATCCGCAGTCCTGGGATTTCAACGGCGGGCATGAGGCCAGTGTGGACGAACTTCTGGACATCGTGAAATCCGACGAATTCAGCAACGTGACATTCACCGGCGGAGACCCGCTCTACCAGGTGGAGGCATTCACCGAACTGGCCCGCAGGATCAAGGAGGAGACCGGCAAGACCATCTGGTGCTATACCGGCTTCACATACGAGGAAATACTGGAAGACGAAAAGATGTCACGGATCCTGCCGTACATAGACGTACTCGTGGACGGGCCTTTCGTTCAGGAACAGAGAGATCCGGAACTGCTGTTCCGCGGCAGCGCGAACCAGCGCATCATCTATCTGCACGGGAATCCGGATGAAGATGTCATCCCCGGGACTGTGGAGACAATACGGCCGAAATAAACCTGTTCTTCGGGGATACGGAAAAATAGACCTTGTCATACCCGCATTCAGGGCACCATCCGCCACCGAGGAGTATGTATTCGAGCGATGAGCGGAACCTGTGCCCGTTTTCGCATTCCCAGTCGAAGACGGCACCTTTCTTTCCGATGCGATCCGCCGGGCCGAGGAATTTTCCTCCGCGGAATTCTGCCGCAGCCCGGATTTCATCCTCCGTCAGGGCGTATATGGACTTGCTTTCGTCATAGCCTTTCGGAAGGTCCGCCACCTGTCCTGCCGCACGGGCCTTGTCGAGATTCTTTTCCAGCGGCTCCGGTCTCATCTGGTCCCAGGACTTTATATTGTCATATTCCTCCCGGGAGCCGTAATACGCTTTCAGTTTTTCCTCGTCATCCGCAGCCCAGGACTGCGTGCCGAGCCCCTTTTCGTATGCCAGCGGTCTGAGAAAAGCCTTTATCAGGAAAGACGGCACTATTCTGGCCAAAGAGTAATACCACGGCAGCTGCGCCTTCAGTCCGGCAAAGTATTCCTCCACCGGCACATTGGCCCGGAAATGCAGATAACTTTCGAGGACATCCGCATCAGTGTACCACATCCCGTGGAAATTCCGCGTGGCGAACCATCTCGGCTCGAACACCTTCTCTATGTTCCTGATTCCGAGCGGAGCCATAAGCATAGTTTCGAATTCGTAGTTCACCAGACGGTACTGCTCTCCGCTGCTGATATTGTAGAACCTGTTCCAGAACTCCTCCGGGACCCAGTCTTCGACCACATTGGCCAGAAGCCTGCCGGAATCCTCTATCGTTGCCCATTCCAGGACGCCTTTTATCGGAACGTGAAACGCTGTCGGACTCAACTGCCTGAATATGCCCGGGTACAGGATTCCGCTCTGGCGGAGCGACACCCACCACTTTATCCCCGAATCGGCTATAGCCCTCTCCGCCATACATTTCGACACGGAATACCGGTCGTACCGGCTGGCATAGACCGGCTCTCCGGCACAGCCCCAGTGCAGCATCGGCATCCGGTCCCCGCACTGTGCCACAGAGCCTATGTAGACGACCTTTATATTGTCGGCATCCGGTTGGGCAAGAACCGCCTTCACGATGTTCCTGGCGGCCCCGACATTGGTTTTCAGCGTCTTTTCAGGATAATAGTCGGCTCCCGGAGAAACCATCCCGCCTACATGCAGAACGAAATCCGCCCCAGTCACACCCCGCAGGATGTCGTCATAATCCAGCAAATCGCCCCAGATTACCGTCACTGACGGAACCGAGAGGTAAGGTGCAAGTTTTTTCCTGTTCCGTCTGCTCGGACGTGCAATGACCCTTATGTCGAACCTGTCCCTTTTCTTCAACAGTTCCTGGAATCCGGCCCAGCCCATATTCCCGGTAGCCCCTGTCAGAAAAACCGTCTTTTTCATTTGTCTTTTCTTTTAATCTTCAAGCCCTGAGGCTTTTACTTCCGCAGCCAGGTCTCCGGGTTCTGAGGCTTGTTCCCTTGCCAGATCTGGAAATGCAGCTGCGTCTCCCCGTTGATAGTATCCACCGTACCTATCTTCTGCCCCGTCTTCACTTTGTCGCCGGCCTTGACCGACGTGGATTTCAGCTTGCAATAGAACGAGAAATAGTTTCCATGCTGCACCAGGACACACTGGTTGTATCCCGGCATCACCACTATCTGCTTCACCGTCCCGTCGAACACGGCATTTACTCCGGCCCCTTCCGGAAGCGCTATCGAAATCCCGTTGTTGAACGGCAGCTTTACGTTGGTAAACACCGGATGATAGTGCTGTCCGAAACGGTCCACCACAACCCCGTCCGCCGGCCACGGCAGCCTGCCTTTGTTTTTCGAGAACTCCTCCGCGAGCCTGTAGTCGATTTCCGTTTTGCCGTCTTTCCCTTTCGAGGCTTTCATCGCCGCTTCTATGATCTTCTGTATCTCCCTGTCCAAGGCCTCCACCTGACGTTTTTTCGAAGCCAGCTCCTTCTGGTATCTGGCCTTGTTCCGCTTCAGGTCGGACACGATTTTCTCCGCTTCCGCCTCCTCTTTCTGCAAGGCAGCCAGTTCCGCCTGCCGTTCCGCCCTGACCTCTTCTGCCCCGGCCTTCAATTTCCGGAGCCTCGCTTTCTGCTCCTCCAGCTCTTCTCTGGCATCCTTTATTTTCCCGGCCTGGGCCCGGGTCTCGGCCGACAGATTCTTGAAGTAGCTGTAGCGGCGGAATGCCTGGCCGAGATCTTCGCTCGCCAGGATGTACATATACCACAGGCGGGCGTCACGGTTCTTATAGGCGTTGAGAATCAGCCTTTCATAATAGGAAGAAAGGGTGTCGAGCCTCGCGTTCAGCCTGTTTATCTGCCTTTGTGTCAGGTATATGTCATCGGAATACCTTCTGATCTGACGGTCGCTCTCCTTTATCAGGGCCCTTCTGCCCGAGATTTTTGTACGCACGAGGGTCAGACGGGAAAGTTCGCTCCTGCTCCTGCTCGCATTTTCGGAGAGCTGCCTGTCTAAAATCCCGATTTCCTTCTCCAGCCGGGCCTTCCTTTCCTCGTATTCACGTGTGTCCTGAGCCAGGAGCGGCATGGCCGTACCGAGCACGGAAAAAAACAGAATCGCAGGAATTATGATGCGGGAAAACTTCATTCGGAATCCTTTTTTATACAGCTTTTGCGCTCGCTTATCTTCTTGTCCAGATCAGGAATCTCGCCGTTGTTGATGGCCTTGGCCTTGTTCCAGTACAGGAGGGCAAGATCATACTCTTTCAGGGCGAAAAGCACTTCCGCATAATGGTCCAGAATCACGGGGCTGTCTTTCCCTCCGTAAAGCATAACGGCGTTCTTGAAGAACGGCTTCGCCTCAAGAGCCTTGCCCTGCAGGAACAGTATCCAGCCGAATGTGTCGAGATATGTGGAGTTGTCCGGATCTTTTTCTACGGTCTTCTTGCTCATTGCGTAGGCCTTCTTGAGCTTCCTGTTGTCCATGCTCAGGAAATAGGCGTAGTTGTTCAGGACGGGGAGATAGTCGGGATTGATTTCCAGGGCCTTGTCATACGCCTTATAGGCTTTTTTCTTCTCCCCGAGCTTATAGTACATATCCCCCATGGTAGTATAGGAATTCAGAACGACCGCACTGTCGTCCGGAGCCATTTCGAGCAGTTCTCCGCAAATTTCTATCACACGGCCGTAATTTCCGAGATTGTACTCCCCGAGGCTGGCGTACTCCCGGAAAGCCGTCTCCGACGGGAATTTCCCTGCCGCCTTTTCCGCCTCGTCCACCAGGGCCTGCCAGTCATTGGTGTACATCAGCATTTCCACGTATGAAGCTGCGGCGGCGATGCTTTCCGGCCAGTATTCCACATTGGCCCTGAAACTGGACTTTGCCTTGGGATAATCCCCTTTGGAGTAATAATATATCCCCGACATCAGGTTTACGGAAGAATCTCTCGGGTATTTGCCGCTGCATATGTTGACCAGAGAATCCATCTGCGTCCCGAATATCCTGAAAAACTGCTTGTCCGCGGACCGTATCAGTGCGTTCAGATAGCCGCATTTCCCCTCCACGGGGATATTGTCATTGTCCACAAAACCGTACAGGACATCGAAGTAGCTGTCATAGTCGCGCGCGATTCTGTACGTCTCGGCCTTTCCGAGGATGGCCGGTGCGTATGACGGGTCGATGTCAAGGGCTTCGTCGTAAAGGCTCAGGGCAGAAGAATCGTTGTACATGGACAACTGTCTGTCCCCGAGAATGGAAAGCACCTGGACAGAGGAGTATTTCCTGTTGAAGTCCTCCAGGTACCCATAGCCTTCATCTTCCCGGCCCATTTCCCTGAGCAGGTCGAAACGGGCAAGGGCGGTCATGTCGCTGCTTCCGAACACCGTTTCTATCTGGTCGAGCGTAGAGAGGGCCTTTTCCTGCTGGCCCTGGCTCCTGTACAGTTCGACCATCGTATAGTACAGATCGTATTTTTTCGGGAAATCCTCGACCATTTCCTCGAACATCTTCAGGGTCAGTTCTTCCTTACCCGTAGCGGAATAGACCATCGCAAGCCTGTAACGGTACCAGAAATTGGACGGATCCAGCCTTGCGGCCTCTTCGAGTTCCGCCTCTGCCGCATCGGCATCGTTCAGACAGAATTCGGTCAGCCCGAGGTAAAAATGGCCGGCGTCATTGTCGGGGAACTCCCTGACCACGTCTTTCAGAATGGATTCGGCTTTCGTGAATTCCCCGTTATTATAATAGTCCGCTGCCGTTATTATCATATTCTCCGCAACCCTTGTCTTCTGATCCTCGGCCTGCAGCGCGATGACGGAACAGAGCAGACAGGAAAGCGAAAGTATGGTCGTAAAAAATCCGCGCATTTGTCATCCTTGTATCAAATCTTTACAAAAATAGCATAAAAAGAATTATCTTTGAAAAAATTGCGACACAGATGCAACATTCATTCGTGCTGGGGCATCTTTTACGCGCAGGTTGAACGAAGAATAACTGTTATTTGGAGACGACGCTGTGAACGAGACCTTGGAGCAAAGGACGATCGAACTATGCAAAAAAGGGGACAGAGCTGCTCAGAAGGCCTTATTTGACCTGCTGGCACCTCGCATGTATCCTGTCTGCATCAGGTATGTCGGCGACAGGGAGACAGCGCAGGATATCCTGCAGGACGGGTTCGTGACGTTGTTTTCGAAACTCGGCTCCTATAAGGGAGAAGGGTCGTTCGACGGATGGGCGCGGCGTATCTTCATCAATACTGCCCTGATGTATCTCAGGAAAAAAGACGCGTTGAAAATGAGCGATGATCTCGAAAATGCGAGGCATCTGAGTTCCGATGTTGCCGGACAGATGGAAAATATCGGGTACAAGGAACTTATGAAATTAGTGACCTCGCTGCCTCCCGGATTCAGGACCGTTTTCAATATGTATGTCATAGAAGGGTATTCGCACAAGGAAATCGCGGAAATCCTCGGCATCACCGAGACTACATCGAGGACGCAGCTGAGCAGAGCCCGGATATGGCTGCAGAACAGGATCAAAGCAGGAAACGATGGAAAAGGAAGACGGAAATAAATTGTTCGATTCTCAGATTCGCTCTATTTTGGGCGATGCGCGGGAAGATGTTCCCGGGCATCTCTGGTATGGAATAGAGCGGCGTCTTTCTGCCATGGAAAGTATTGCCGGCGGATCGGAGACGACCGGACCGGCAGAGGAGAAAGACCGGAGAAGGACGGTGACGGTTCCGTTCTGGACGAAGGTGGCCGGCAGCGTGGCGGCGGCAGCGGCTGTTGCGGCCGGGATGTTCCTGTCCGGGACGTTCGACGGAGCGGTCTCAGAGAGGCAGTATGACCGGATGGCGGAAGTGTCCGGAAATATCGGCATCATACGGGAGGACGGGCTCCACGACATTCGGATGACAGACGTGCCGGCGCCGGAAATGCTGAAGGATATGCTCAGGCCTGCGGACAAGGCCGGAAATGAAGACATGAGCGGGGATACAGGCTCGGGAGGGAATGAAACCGATGCCGCCGGACCGGTATCCGCAGCGGATGGAATTCCGTCAACGGAACAGAAAGAGGCCGGGGATTCCGGCGATGGCAGCAACGGCAGCAATGACGGCAACGGCACGGCGGCTCCGGCAGAAAGACCAGTTTCCGGCGATGTTTCCGAAGATACAGGTGCGTCCGCAGATACCGGTATCTCAAAAGAGGATGCGGCGCAGTGGGAAATGCTGCTGAGGGAAGAGGAAAATCGTCAACGGCAGGGAGTGAAGACTTCGTTTACGGTGTCGGGCAATGCGATCAGCAATACGAACGCCTCGGTGTCGAACAACAGTCCTGCCATTATGTACAGTCCGGGGCGTAACGAGCCGTCAAAGGATATGGTGACCGAATCGAGCGAATCGTCCTATGCGATTCCGGTTTCCGCCGGGCTCGGAGTCAAGGTGGATTTCACCAGGAGGTGGTCGGCCAGCATCGGAGTGAACTATTCGCTGCTCCGCAGGACATTCGACGGGACATTCTATGATGTCCGGGACGACGGCGTGCACACCAGCGATTTCTCAGGAATAGTAAACAGGCAGGACTACATAGGTATTCCGGTCAATGTCTATTTCAGCATATTGAAAAGCAATATCATAGACTTTTACGCCTACGCGGGCGGCACTGCCGAGAAATGCGTATCCAATGTCTACAGGATGTCGTCCGACGGGGCCGACATAAACCATCGAGAGTCCGTAAAAGGTATGCAGTTCTCTGCAAATGCGGGTATCGGAATGGAATTCATCATCGCCGATCTGGTCGGCATCTATATCGATCCGAGTCTGCGCTATTATTTCCCTGACGACAGGCAGCCGCGAAGCATAAGGACGGTGCAGCCGTTGATGTTTGGGGTGGAGTTGGGGTTCCGCTTCCATCTCTGATTCGCCGGAACGGGCAGTCTGCTGCGTTGCGGGCGGATTCTGACTTGGTCATTTACGAAAGTAAACTCCCGGCGTCCTCACCCTGGCGGCCTTGCATCCTGCCCGTTCTGACGAATCAGTCGTCCCGAAGTGCGGGATAAGGCAGTCTGCTGCGTTGCGGCGGGTTCGGGGAATGTCATCCCGAGCGTAGTCGAGGGATCTGACGAAAGGCTACGGAATCCGGAACGGGAAAATCTGTATGGGAAAAGGGGCTGCGTTGCGGGCGGGATGTCAGAGGCGCGATTCCATAATATTCCGGGCCAGGGAGTTGGCGCAGATGAATGTGCGGAGTTCCGTGCAGGAGGTGTCGAAAATCGAATGGCGGTCGCCCTGCCATAACATCCTGCCCTGATGGAGGAAACCGATATTGTCCCCTATTTCCAGAATGGAATTCATATCATGGGTATTGATGATGGTAGTCATCCCGAACTCCCGGGTCAGTCCGTGTATCAGCTTGTCTATCAGAATGGATGTTTCCGGATCGAGACCGGAATTAGGCTCGTCGCAGATAAGGTATTTCGGATTCAAGGCTATGGCTCTGGCTATCCCCACCCTTTTCTGCATTCCTCCGCTCAGCTCTCCCGGATATTTTTTCTCATTGCCCTGCACGTTTACCCTTTCAAGACAGTATTTCGCCCTCTTTATCTTTTCCTTCCGCGTCCAGTCGGTGAAAAAATCCATCGGGAACATCACGTTTTCTATTACGGTCGCGAAATCGAAAAGGGCGCTGTTCTGGAACAGGACGCCTATGTGCTGGCGGAAATGCTTTTTCTCCGCATACGGAAGGGCCGAGATATCCTGCCCGTTGAACGTAACCGTGCCGCTGTCCGGCTCCATCAGCCCTATGATGGTCTTCAGAAGAACGGTTTTTCCCGAACCGCTTGCCCCGATTATCATATTGCACACGCCCTGCTTGTACTCTATCGAGATATCCTTCAGGACGTGGACGTCGCCGAAACTCTTGTAAAGATGTTCTATCTTGATCATGTCGGAATCAGTAAAGCATCAGCTGCGTGATGATCAGGTCAAACATAAGGATGAGGATGCAGGAAACCACTATGGACTTCGTGCTGGAACGGCCTACTCCCAAGGCTCCGCCGCAAGCATAATAGCCCTTGAAAGCGGAAATCGTGGATATCATAAACGAGAAGAAAGCCATTTTGAAGCAACTGTAGAACACATAGTACTCCGAAAAGTAATATTTCAGGCCGGCGGCATATTTCGCTGCCGGTATGATGGCCGTGATCTCCACCACGACCCAGCCTCCGAGCAGGCCGAGAAAAAAGCTCAGCAGGACAAGAAGCGGACTTAGGACCGTGACGGACAGGACTTTGGGCAGAACGAGGAAAGACGCCGAATTCACCCCCATCATTTCTATAGCGTCGATCTGGTCGGAGATGCGCATGCTTCCCAGCTCGGAAGCGATGTTGGAGCCTATTTTCCCCGCCAGAATCAGGGCGACCATAGTGGAACAGAACTCGAGGATGAGGCTTTCCCTTACCATATAGCCGACAAGCATCCTGTCCAGGAAAGGATTGTTCATATTGGACGCCGTCTGGATCACAAGCACTCCCCCGATGAACAGCGATATCACAGACACCAGCACCACCGAGGAAACTATCAGCTTGTCGGCCTCGAGGATGAACTGTTTCCAGAATATTTTCCATTTTTCAGGCTTCTTGAACACTATCCTGAGAAAAAGGAAATACCGGCCAGTTTCTATGAGAAAATTCTTCAGCATCGTTCTCCATAAGAAAATCCTCTCCAAAATTAGAACTTTTGGAAGATTTCGAAAGAGTTTTCGGCTTTTATGACCGGTTTTTTCTCTTTTTTGACATCATTTTTCTTTTTTTGGCGTTTTTTTCTTTCTCTTTCGCCCAAATTCAAGGCAAAAAATGCTTACAAATGTTTCAAGTGCGAAATGTATCGGCATCAAGGCCGTGCCGGTCAACGTCGAAGTGAATATCTCCTCCGGGCTCGGGATCCATCTGGTAGGGCTCGCCGATGCGGCCGTAAAGGAAAGCCTGCTCAGGACGATTACCGCCCTGCAGTCTGTCGGATTCAGGATTCCGGGAAAGAAAATAGTGATAAACCTGGCTCCGGCCGATATGCACAAAAAGGGCAGCGGATACGACTTGCCGATAGCATTGGGGATAATAGCGTCTTCCGGTCAGAAAGAACTTCCCGGGATAGGGAAGTACCTGATAATGGGAGAGCTGGGCCTCGACGCTTCCGTACGGGACACTCCCGGCGCCCTGCCGGTCGTGGAACTGGCCCGCGATGCGGGGTATGCAGGATGTATCCTCCCGGCGGGTTCGGCGATGGAGGCTGTGGAATACACTGCGGAATGCAGGATATACGGGGCGGGCTCCCTTGAAGATGTCATCAGGATACTTGAAGAGAAGGAAGACTGCTCCGGACTGCTGGCACGGAATCCGGGCAGGACTTCGTACAGTCCCGATCCCGCAGGAAACGGGATTATGGACTTCGCGGATATTTTCGGGCAGGAAGGAGCGAAACGTGGGATGGAAATTGCAGCCGCCGGAGGACACAATGTGCTGCTTATCGGACCTCCTGGCTCCGGGAAAAGTTCATTGGCGAAGGCGTTGGCGGGGATCCTGCCTCCGATGAGCATAGAGGAAGCCGTCGAGACCAGCAAAATCTATTCTGTGGCCGGCAAAGGGGATTCAAGATGCGGGCTGATCCGCGTAAGGCCGTTCAGGGCCCCGCATTACAGTTCCTCGGTCTCGGCGATAATAGGGGGAGGCTCCGGCAATATTATGCCCGGGGAAATTTCCCTGGCCCACAACGGAGTGCTGTTTGCCGATGAATTCTGCGAAGCTCCCAAAAAGGTCATAGAAGCACTCAGGGCTCCGATAGAAGACAGGAAAGTGACAATCTCCAGGCTGCGGAACAAGGTAGAGTACCCGGCATCGTTCATGCTGGTGGCCGCTACGAATCCATGCCCTTGCGGATACTATGGAGTCGGCCACAGGTGCACCTGCACTCCAGGAAGGCGTGCGGCGTATCTTTCCAGGCTTTCCGGACCGATTATGGACCGGATCGACATCCACCTGTGGACAAATCCGGTGGAGGCATCGAAGCTTGTATGCAGGAAAAAGGAAGAATCCTCGGCAGAAGTGGCTGCAAGGGTGCTCCGGGCCAGGGATATCCAGGAGGAACGTTTCAGGAATGAAAACATTCATACGAACGCCGAAATGTCCGGGAGGCTTACAGAAATGCACTGCAGGACAGACAGGGACGGAGGCGCATTCCTCGAAAAACTGATCGACAAGGAAAACCTGTCCGCGAGGGCATACAGCAGGATTCTGAAAGTGGCGCGAACGATAGCCGACCTGGCCGGAGAAAAGGAAATCGGGCTGGGGCATCTGGCGGAAGCATCCCGCTACCGTCTTCTGGACAGACGCGATCTGTTCTGACACCGTGTCCTGTCCGGGCCCTGTCGGAACGGACTGCGGAGAGAGCGTTGTATATGCAAAAAGCCGGAGTCACTTAATCGACTCTGACCGATGTGGAATTTTCCAGGGCTTTTATGTATATTAGCGCCTGAAATTTTACGGGAATTGAAGGATATGAAAAACGAGATAATCATAAAGGATCTTGACGATCTGGACAGGGCCGCTGAAGAGTTCCTGCAGAAAATAGGAGACAACAGGATAATAGCGTTCTACGCGCCGATGGGGGCGGGCAAGACGACATTCACGACGGCACTCTGCCACAGGCTCGGTGTCGGAGACGCGGTATGCTCTCCGACCTTCACCATTGTCAATGAATATCTTTCTGCTGACGGCGAGCCTGTCTACCATTTTGATTTCTATCGCATAAACAAACTTTCCGAAGCCGTAGACATCGGATTCTACGACTACATCGACAGCGGCTGCCTGTGCCTTATCGAATGGCCCGAAAACATAGACGGGCTGCTTCCTTCCGACACCCTGAAAGTCCATATCAGGGTCAATCCGGATTTCTCCCGCACACTGACCTGGGACTGACGTCGGGACAGGACTCATTCCTCGACGCCGATGGAAAAGAGATAGCCGTTCAATCCGGAAAGAGTGATGAGCCGGCCGTCGATGACATAGACAGGCGGCGATGCCGGAGAGACAGGAAGCAGGAAGATGCAATAGTGGCCGCCGGAAATACGTGCGTGGTCGGCAGACAGGAAAACATACCCTGCCGGAAGGTCGGTGTATTCTCCGTTCAGGTAAAAAACCGGAACAGAATCCTGACGATGACCTATGGCAAGAAGGTCTTCCCCGTCCGGATAGCAGGCGATAAAATCCACTCCCGGCTCAAACATACGGAAAACCGACCATGATTTCCAGAGGAGGGTAACGGTATTGCCGGAAGCATCCGTAACCTTCCCCATCGCATAAATCCCGGAATCTCCGGCAAAAAACCCGTCCAGCGACTTGAGGGCTGCTCCTTCAGGAATCTCCAGAGGAAGGCTTTCGCCGTCCAAGGCAAGATATGCAGTACCGGAAGCATCCCGGTACAGGAGATACAACGAACTGCGGAACAGCCGGAAATCGATGACTTCCGATTCAGGAACGGGGATATGCACCCTGAGGTCCTGACCGTTCTGCCAGATGTAATATCCGTTCCCGATTCCGAGATAGTCATCGGCATAGACCTTATAGCAGAATGTCGGAAATCCTCCGTCCGAATACAGGCCGGAGACCGGGATGCCCGTACCGGAAGATGCGGCCGGGACCCCGTCTATCCGGTAGCTCCAGCCGGTTCCGTCGCGGGGGATGCTGAGAGTATGGACATGGCCGCCGGACAGAAGGAGGCTTGTCACCATCTCGCATCCGGCAAAGCGGAACAATTCCTGGCCGTCTTCCCTGACAACGGTTTCGTCGGATGTAGAATAATCGGAATAAATATGTCCTCCCGCGCAGCGGGACATGTCACCGTCGGAAGCTATACCGTAGTCGTAGCCTGCGTTGAACTCCAGAATGCGCTCTTCTCCGTTCATCAGGAATATCCGGCAGTCGACAGTACCGTACCCGGTATCCCTGCGCCAGTCATAACCGGCAGGGAACTCCGCACCGGCCACATAAAAGGACGGGGCCGACGGATCGTCCGGGGAAAGGTCGCCTTCATCCGTGGCTCCGGTAGCAGGGCCTGCATCTTCCGTCTCCACGTAAGTGCCGCTGCACCAGGGACAGCTGCATAATTTCCGGCAGGAAACCGTGCCGGCTACAATGAAAACAGATGCGCAGAAAAAGAAAAACAGTCGCCTCATATCTTTTTTCGGGCAAAGAAAAGAAATGAAAGCCGTGCCGCGAAATATTACACCCCGTAATACGGCATTCCGCCACAGTTTTCTCTTTTTTGATGTTTTTTCTTTTTTTAGCGGTCCGGAACGGTTTACGAGAATGTCCGGCGGACATTCGAGAGTGAGCAGGGGGCGCTACAGCGACTGGGGTTTAAGACATCTGGATTTCGAAGAAATCCGTAACGACGGTTCCGGCCTATTTCCTGTAAACGGCGAAAAAGGCGGAACCGCTGCCCGACATGGACGCATAGACGGCCTCCGTGTCGTAAAGCGAGCGTTTCACATCGGCAAGGAGGGGGTATTTTCTGAACACCGTAGTTTCAAACGCATTGACGATGCAGTCTTTCCACTGCTCGACAGGAAGGGAAAGGCGGGAAAGGAGAGGCGTGTCCGGAACGCTCGGGACTATCCCCTTGTAGGCATCAGCCGTGGAGACCGCCACTCCTTCCGGAACGACAACCTTTATCTCGAACCTGTCATAAAAGTCCTCCGGAAGTTCATACTCCGACAAGATCTCTCCCCTGCCCTGCCCGGACATAGGGCGGTCGTAAAGGAAAAACGCACAGTCGCTGCCGAGCCGGGCCGCATATCCGGCCAAAGCCTCCCGGTCAAGATCCAGCCCGAAAATGTCATCCAGCATCTTCAGGGCAAAGGCGGCATCGGAAGAACCGCCTCCGAGCCCGGCCCCTACCGGGGATGTCTTTTCCAGGAATATTTTCACTGGGCCAAGAGGAAAATCCTCTTCGAGAAGCCTGTAGGCCCGCACGGTCAGGTCATCCAAAGGATTCCAGTCCACGCCGTCCGCCCTGGCTATGGTCATCATCACTTTGGCATCGTCGGAAACAGCCTGGACTATCTGCCCTTCGGAAGCCCTGTATCTGGCCTGCAGGGACAGCACGGTCGAACTTCCGGCATCGGCTTCCACGATTTCGAGCGTGTCGGAAATCCCGTGATACGGGATGAATACGGTATCTATGTCATGGAAGCCGTCGTCCCGTTTGCGCAGGACGTCCAGGCCGAGATTTATCTTTACAAAAGGATGTGCGATCATTTCCGAAACTAACTATCGATTGAAGCGGATTGCCGGCTGGAAAATGCTACCGAGTTATGAACGAGGCTCTTATCGTATGCTCTATAAATGTTTCAAGGTTTTCCTTTTCCCCGCATTCGGGGAAAATCTCCAGAACCGGAGACACGAAAGACAGCATCTGAAGCACCCTCGCCTCCTGCTCCGGGATGCCCCTCGATCTCATATAGAACTGCTCGTTTTCGTCCAGCCTGCCTATTGTCGCACCGTGGGAGCACTTCACATCGTCGGCGTAGATTTCAAGTTGGGGACGGGTATCGACCCTCGCATCGTCTGAAAGCAGCAGGCTGTGGTTTTCCTGGCAGGCTTCGGTTTTCTGCGCATCGGGTTCGACGATGATTCTGCCGTAAAAATCAGTTTTAGAAGCCCCGGAAACTATCCCTTTGAACATCTGCCGTGAGCAGCAGTGCGGGACGCGGTGGAACACCTCGACTCCGATGCCGGTCTTTTCGGCTTCAGGGCAGAGGTACAGGCCGCTTAAACGGCAGTCCGAGCCCTCGCCGGCAAGGTCGAGCCGGAAATCGAGGCGGGAGTCGGTCCCGGGCAATATCAGAGCGACTATTTCAGCCGAAGCACCGGTTTCAAAGGTCAGGCCGAGGCTGAAATCATTGTCCGTCAGGACAGTAAAATCGGATATGCGGTCTCCGAACGGGAAGCCGGAGCTGCCGCCTGCGGACACGAGCAGGAGTTTAAGGGTACTTCCGGAGGGGATATTTATGGTTTTGGTCATGGTTTTTTATTGTTTGCGGGGCTCCCGATTCGCTTGCTATTGATGCGGGGCTCCCGATTCGTCTGTTATTGGTCAGATCTCTCGACTCGCCTGCGGCTTCGCTCGAGATGACAATCGGGAAGGTCGCTCGAGATGACAATCGGGAAAGTTGCTCTGCCGGCTGCAGGGAGTGCGCTTGAATGGCTGCAGGGAGTGTTGCGTGGCTGACGGGCACGGGATTAAGGGATGCGACCGTCAGCTAATGCTGTCGTAACCTTTCTCTTCAATCAGTGTGACGAGCTCTCTGCCTGCAGTGCGCACGATGCGACCGTCCTTAAGTACATGCACGATGTCGGGAACGATATAGTCCAAAAGCCTCTGATAATGCGTGATGACGATGACCGCCTTTTCCGGAGTCTTCAGGGTGTTCACCCCTTCCGCCACGATTCTGAGCGCGTCCACGTCAAGCCCGCTGTCCGTCTCGTCCAAAATCGACAGTACCGGGTCGAGCATCGCCATCTGAAAGACCTCGTTGCGCTTTTTCTCGCCGCCTGAGAAGCCGACATTCACCTCTCGCTTGGAAAATTCCGGCTTCATCTGCACCAAAGCCATCTTTTCTTTCATCAGCTTCAGGAAAGCCGCGGCAGAAAGAGGTTCTTCTCCGAGGGCCTGGCGTTTGGAATTGACGGCTGTCCTGATGAAATTCGTGATGGATACGCCCGGTATTTCCACCGGGTACTGGAAAGACAGGAAAAGTCCGGCCCAGGCGCGTTCTTCAGGACTCATTTTCAACAGGTCGCGTCCCATGAAGATAACGGAACCGTCAGTCACCGTGTACTGGGGTTTGCCGGCAAGGACAGAGGAAAGGGTGCTTTTCCCTGCGCCGTTAGGCCCCATGACCACGTGCGTCTCGCCTTTGCGGATCGTCAGATCCACGCCTTTCAGTATCTCCTTGTCTTCTACGCGAGCCCGGAGCCCTTTTATTTCAAGAATTATATCCGTTTGCATTGTCGTAATATTATTCGTTTTCATTTGTTCTTTCTTCCTCTTCCGTCCGGAACGGAATCTGAAATCAGGCCTTTTTCATATACAGGCGGTACCAGTTCCACAGGGAAATGATGCCGTTCAGCAGATACAGGCCGCAGACTATCGGCATAAATACGTGGCCGACAGAAATATGCAGCCACATCTGCGTGATGTTCACCAGAAGCCAGGCTACCCAGCAGTCCCATTTTTTCAGGGCGGAAAGGAACTGTGCGACAAGAATCAAAACGGTCACGCACGAGTCCAGATACGGAACCGGGTCGGCCGGAAAGACTCCTGCAAACCACCTGTTTCCCATAAGGCTGAGCAGCCAGCCCCACAGAGCGGCAAGAACCAGGACGGAAAGTACCGCAATCCCCCTCTGCCGCCAGTCCAGCATACTGACTTTAAGGGCGGAATGGTCCTGGGAACTCTCTTCTTCCTTTTTCGGATGAGTCCATCTGTAATGGCCGAGGATGTTGATTCCTAACGAAATGGGCTGAAGGATAAGGCTGGCGTAAAGATGCTTGTTCCAGAACATCAGGAAAAGAAGCGCAGTGTACAGATAGCCTATCCAGAAGTTGTATTTGCTGTTCCTTCCCGCCAGAATGACGCAGGCCAGTCCGAAGACGGAGGTGACAAGGTCTATCAGCAGGACGGGGGTGTCGCCGCCGAGGGTGAAAAGGGTATGGTTCAGAATTTCATGCATAAGTTGTAATTATTTTAATAATAGATCTCTCGACTTCGCTCGAGATGACCGGGGAGAGACGTCGTCCGAAATACCGGGGAGAGACGTTGCTCGAAGTACCGGGGAGAGACGTCGCTCGAAGTACCGGGGAGAAGCGTTGCTCGAAGTACCAGGGAGAGACGTCGCCCGAAATACCGGGAAGAGGCGTAGCTCGGGATGGCCGGGAAAGGAGGGCGCCCGAGACGACAGGGGGAATCATCCGACGGAGCCTTCGAGCGAGACCTGAAGCAGTTTGCGGGCCTCGACGGCAAACTCCATCGGCAGCTTGGACAGGACTTCCTGGGCGTAGCCGTTCACTATCAGGCCGACAGCGTCCTCCGGAGCTATCCCCCTCTGATTGCAGTAAAATAGCTGGTCTTCGCTGATTTTCGACGTGGTCGCCTCGTGTTCCACTACGGAAGTCCTGTTCGAATTCACTATGCGTGGGAAAGTATGCGCCCCGCATTTGTCTCCGATCAGCAGGCTGTCGCACTGGGAATAGTTCCTCGAATGGTCCGCGCCGGGATTTATCCTGACCAGACCCCGGTAGCTGTTCTGGCTGCGGCCTGCGGAAATACCCTTGCTGATGATTCTGCTGCGTGTGTTCTTCCCGAGATGTATCATCTTTGTGCCTGTGTCGGCCTGCTGCATATTGTTCGTCACTGCCACGGAATAGAACTCAGACGAAGAATTGTCGCCTTTGAGAACGGTGCTCGGATATTTCCACGTAATGGCGGAGCCTGTCTCCACCTGAGTCCACGAAAGATGGCTTCCCGACCCTTTGCAGATTCCGCGCTTGGTCACGAAGTTGAAAATGCCTCCACGGCCCTGCGCATCTCCCGGATACCAGTTCTGCACGGTGGAATATTTCACGTCCGCGTCTTTCTCCACCACGATTTCCACGACTGCGGCGTGGAGTTGGTTTTCATCGCGCATCGGAGCCGTACATCCTTCCAGATAGCTCACATACGAGCCCTCGTCGGCTACGATAAGGGTTCTTTCGAACTGGCCTGTCCCGCTGGCGTTGATCCGGAAATAGCTGGAAAGCTCCATCGGGCAGCGGACACCTTTCGGGATGTAGCAGAACGAGCCGTCGCTGAAAACGGCAGAGTTCAGGGCTGCATAGAAATTGTCCCCGGACGGAACCACTGTCGCCAGATATTTGCGCACGAGGTCAGGATACTCCTTTACCGCCTCGGAAAACGGACAGAAAATGATGCCTTTTTCAGCCAATGCCTGCCGGAAAGTCGTCTTTACCGAAACGGAATCGAAAACAGCGTCCACCGCCACTCCCGCCAGAGCCTCTCTTTCATGCAAGGGAATCCCGAGCTTTTCGAAAGTAGCCTCGAGTTCCGGATCGATCTTGTCCTTGTGTTCTTTTTTAGGGGCTGCAAAATAGATTATGTCCTGGAAATCTATTTCCGGGATATTCAGGTGCGCCCATCGGGGCAACGGCATCTTCTGCCATTTCCGGAACGCATCGAGACGGAAATCGAGCAGCCAGCCGGGTTCTTCCTTTTTTGCAGAAATCATCCTGATGATGTCCTCGTTCAGCCCCTTGGGGATGAATTCCTGCTCCACATCGGTCACGAATCCGTGCTCGTATTCCTGCGAAGTAATCTCTTCCAGTATATTTTTATCTTCTGACATAGCTTATAGCCTTGATTCCCGGAGGATTCTGCCGCGAGAGCAGACATTGCCCGCCAGGGCTTCCCCGATTTTCCCGGCAAAGATACCTATTTTTGACAAATTCCAAATCATTCCGGCCCGGCTGCCCGCTTGGAAAATCTTGGTAAATTTATTATTATTGCGCCCCGAATCAAACATCGTATATAATGAAAAAGACTATCGTTATAATCGCGTTGGCGGTGCTTGCCTTCCTTCCGGTGAAGGCCGACGAGGGGATGTGGCTGCTGCCTCTGCTTGAAAAAATGAACCGGAGCCAGATGCAGGCGCTCGGATGCAGGCTCGATGCCAGACAGATTTACGACATCAACAATTCGTCGCTGAAAGACGCCGTGGTGCAGTTCGGTGGAGGCTGTACCGGAGAAATCGTCTCCGACGAGGGGCTGCTGCTGACGAACCATCACTGCGGCTATGCCAGCATACAGAAGCTGAGTTCGGTCGAGCACGACTACCTGACAGACGGCTACTGGGCCATGAACCGGGACGAGGAACTGCCTGTAGAGGGGCTGAGCGTCGTGTTTATGGAATATATGGAGGATGTGACGGACGAGTACAATGCCGCTATGGAAAAGGCGGAGAAGATGTTCAGGGACAGCACCGATGCAGAGACTCTTACAGCCGACTACATCAACGAAAACGTCTACGACAGACTGATCGTGAAAGCGGAAAAGGAGCATCCTTTCTGCAAAGCCTATATCGTGCCGTTCTACGAACACAATGTCTATTATCTCATTGTCTATAAAGAATTCAACGACATCCGCTTCGTGGGTGCGCCGCCTTCTTCGATAGGCAAGTTCGGGGCAGACACCGACAACTGGGTGTGGCCGCGTCACACGGGGGATTTCTCGATCTTCAGGGTCTATGCCGACAAGGACAACAATCCGGCAGCGTATTCCGAGGACAATGTGCCTTACAGGCCGAAGAAACACCTTGAAATCTCCCTCGGAGGCATTCAGGAGGGCGACTACACCATGATTATGGGCTATCCCGGGGCAACCACGAGATTCCAGACTTCCCCGGAACTCGACCTGCAGTTGAAACTCAACGATGTGAGGATAGCGGCAAGAACCATCCGGCAGGAACTGATGATGGAGGATATGCTGGCTGACCCGCAGGTAAGGATACAGTATTCGAACAAATACGCGTCTTCTTCAAACGGCTGGAAAAAGTGGCAGGGGGAAAAGATCGCATTCGACAAACTCGATGTAATCGGAAGGGCGAAGGCTGAAGAAAAGGCTTTTGCGGAATGGGTTGCGGCTAAAAAGAAGAGGACGGAGAAATACGGGACCGCCCTGAAGGAAATTTCGGACGGGGTCGCCGAAGGAACGCAGGCCAACATCCAGTACGTGCTCGCTCAGGAGTCGGTGTACAGAATCGAGTTGCAGCAGTTCGCTTCAAAGATGGAAAGTTCGTTCCTTTCATACATCGGGAAAGATACTGAAAAGGACACGGCCGCGGCTTTGGAACTGGCATACGAGGCGCTTCTGCCCCTGTACAAGGACTATTCGGCTGCTACAGACAGGAAGATAGCGGCTGCAATGCTCTGCTTCTACAGGGAAAACGCCCGGGAGGAATACCGGATGACCGGACTTTCGGAAGATTTTGCCGGAATGGACATCGGTGCGTACACTGACAGCCTTTTCGAGGAGAGCATATTCACCTCGTCGGAGAAGCTGGCTGCCGCCATAAGGGAAAGAGGCTGGGCCGCCGTCGAAGAGGATCCTGCCACAGTGCTTTCGAAACAGGTGAACAAGTCGATAACGGCTGTATACCCGGAACTTATGGAAAGCGATGCCAAATTGGCGAAGGGCAGGAAAACCTATACTGCCGGACTGCTTGAATGGAAAAAGGGCGAGCCGTCTTATCCGGATGCCAACTTCACTATGAGGCTGACTTACGGGACGGTGAAGGGGTATTCACCCAAGGATGCCGTTATCTACAGGTACTACACGACCTTGGACGGAGTAATGGAGAAAGAGGATCCTGACAACTGGGAGTTCGTCGTGCCGGAGAAGCTGAAAGAACTGTACAGGACAAAGGATTTCGGAGCATACGCCCTCCCTGACGGCAAAATGCCGGTGGCTTTCCTTTCGAACAACGACATCACGGGAGGAAATTCCGGAAGCCCCGTATTGAATGCGGACGGAAAGCTGATAGGACTCGCGTTCGACGGGAACTGGGAGTCGATGAGCAGCGATGTGATGTTCGAACCCGAACTGCAAAGGTGCATCAATGTGGATATAAGGTACGTACTTTTCATCGTGGAGAAGTTCGGAGGAGCGAAGTGGCTTGTGGATGAAATGGGAATAGAATAAATAGAAATAATGAAAGAAAACGAAATAATGAAGATGCTCTATGATGTGCAGCATCCCGCGAAGGGGGACAGGAACATCGTGGAGCTGGGGATGGTGGATAAAATAGACATTGACGGGAACAGGGTGACCGTCACCCTGGCCTTTTCCAAACATCGTGATCCGTTGGCGGAATACCTGATCGGCAGCACTAAAGCGGCCCTGGTAAGGCACATCCCGGGAGTCGAGGCCGAAGTAAAGACGGTAATCCGGGACGAGGCTGCGAAAAAACCGGTCGGACTGAATCTGGGATTGGAGGAACTGGCCGGCGTCAGGCATATCATCGGAGTGGCATCCGGGAAAGGCGGCGTGGGCAAATCCACTGTAGCGGTAAATTTAGCCGTGGCTTTGGCCAGACTCGGGTACAAGGTCGGGCTGGCCGATGCGGATGTGTACGGGCCTTCCGTACCTAAGATGACAGGCACCGAAGGGGCTATGCCTGAGGCCTATAAGGACGGAGACAAGGAGGTGATAATGCCCCTTGAGAAATACGGTGTGAAATGGATGTCGATAGGCTATTTCGCCCGCCCGGAGCAGGCCCTGATATGGAGAGGCCCGATGGCCTGCAACGCCTTGAAACAGATGATTCTGCAGGTCCGCTGGGGAGAACTGGACTTCCTGCTGATAGATATGCCTCCCGGCACGGGAGACATACACATCAGCCTTGTGCATGACATCCCGCTTGCCGGAGCAGTAATAGTCAGCACGCCTCAGGCCGTAGCCCTGGCCGACGTGGAAAAGGGAGTAAGCATGTTCCGCAACGCGAATGTCAACAAGCCGATTTTCGGCCTTGTGGAAAACATGGCCTGGTTTACCCCTGCCGAACTCCCGGAAAACAAATACTACATATTCGGCAAGGACGGAGGCGCAAAAATGGCTGAAAAGTACGGCATCCCGCTTCTCGGCCAGATCCCCCTCGTACAGGACATCCGCGAATCCGGAGATGCCGGAGAACCCGTAGCCCTTTCTTCCCGCCCCGACGGCGAAGCCTTCGCCCTTCTTGCCGGCAAGCTTGCCGCTGCGGTGAAATAGCTCAGATCCGCGAAATTGACGTCAATTTGAGAATTTTGTAAGGGAGATTTGAGAATTTCGCAGACAAGATTTGAGAATTCTGTAAGGGAGATTTGAGAATTTCGCAGACAGGATTTGAGAATTTTGTATATATTTGCAGCAGATAAATCAAGGCATTATGTACAGAAAACGTCAATACGGCGAGCTAAAATCCCGCATAGAAGAACCGAGGAACAAGATTCAAGTAATTTCGGGACCGAGGCAGGTCGGAAAATCGACGTTGATAAAACAGGTCCTGCAGGAAACGCATATCAGCCATATGGCTGTTTCCGCGGACAATATAGCTCCGGAGAGGACAGGCTGGATAAATGAGATATGGGAGACCGCCAGACAAAGGAAGAAACTGGCCCGGGCGGGGGAGTATCTGCTGGTGATAGACGAGGTGCACAAAATCGACAACTGGAGCGAAGCAGTCAAAAAGGAGTGGGATGCCGACACTTTCAATGACGTAAACATAAAAGCGGTTCTTCTCGGGTCATCGCGGCTTCTGCTCAAGTCCGGACTTACGGAATCCCTGGCAGGGCGCTACGAGCTGATCCGTATGCCTCACTGGAGTTTTCCGGAAATGAAGGAGGCATTCGGCACGGACATAGACCGGTACATCTTTTTCGGAGGCTATCCGGGCGGCATGACACTGACCGGTAACGAAACCCGCTGGCGGCGCTACATCAAAGACAGCATCATTGCACCGGCCATAGAGCACGATATCCTGATGACCAAAACAGTGTACAAGCCGGAACTGATGCGGAGGCTGTTCGAACTCGGATGCACTTATTCTGGAGAGGAAATATCGCTCAACAAACTTTTGGGTGAGCTGCAGGACGCCGGAAATGTGACGACTCTGGCAAACTACCTCACGACACTCGACGAATCCCGACTGTTGTGCGGACTGCACAAATACGCAAACGACAATGCCCGCAAGTACAATTCAATCCCGAAAATGATGGTGTACAACACTGCCCTTCTCAGTGCCCTGTCAGGATATACTTTTGAAAAAGTCTTTACTGATCCGAAGCTGTGGGGCCGCTGGGTCGAAAGTGCCGTGGGTGCACATTTGCTGAATATGGCGGATGAATCCGACTATAATGTCCATTACTGGCGCGAGCGCGGTGACGAAGTGGATTTCGTCCTTGAAAACTCCCACAAATGCGTGGCGATAGAAGTAAAAAGCGGACGCCGTTCTACAAATGACGGCATTAGGATATTCAAGGAGAAATTCGCCCCGGCTCACACTTTCATCGTCGGGACGGGAGGAATACCTTTGGAAGAGTTCCTTTCTGTCAGTCCGGAAGAACTGCTGTAGCAGGGCATAGCCCGGAGTGGAGAAATCCGTA
Organism: uncultured Bacteroidales bacterium; assembly: GCA_949295645.1. Classification (GTDB taxonomy): domain Bacteria; phylum Bacteroidota; class Bacteroidia; order Bacteroidales; family UBA932; genus Cryptobacteroides. Next base: position 50,309 of record CASFLY010000104.1, read on the forward strand.
TTTGAGATAACAGCTCCCTCGACTACGCCCGGGATGACATCAAGGGGTATTTTTGCGGATAGTCATAAAATTTGCTTAGAGGAAATATACGGATTTTATATATAATTGCACATACTCACGAGAGGCCGAGCTTGGCTTTCATGGAGCGAAGGAGGTCGAAAGCCTGTAGAGGGGTCATGTTGTTCAGGTCGGCGGAGTCGAGGTCTTCTTTAAGGGAGGAGAGGACCGGGTCGTCGAGTTGGAAAAACGAAAGCTGGAGGGAGCCGTCGCTTTCGATACGGCCTTCCCTGACATTGTGCGGGCGGATTTTGGCGACAGACATCGCGTCCTTTTTGCCATTCTCCTTTTCGAGGGCTTCCAAAGTCCTTTCGGCAGAGTCTATTACCTGTCGCGGCATCCCCGCCATCCGCGCCACGTGGATACCGAAACTGTGGGCCACTCCGCCTTCTTTCAGTTTGCGCAGGAAAATCACGCGTTTGTCCACTTCCTTGACGGCGATATGGAAATTCCTGACCCGAGGGTAGATGTTTTCAAGGTCGTTGAGTTCGTGATAATGGGTGGCAAAGAGAGTCTTGGCCCCGTCCCCGTATTCATGGATATATTCGACTATTGCCCTGGCTATGGACATCCCGTCATACGTGGAAGTCCCCCGGCCGATTTCGTCCAGAAGCACGAGGGAGCGGGAGGAAAGGTTGTGCAGGATCATCGAAGTCTCGAGCATTTCCACCATAAAAGTGGATTCGCCGCGGGAAATGTTGTCGGAGGCGCCGACACGGGTGAAAAGCTTGTCGCAGTACCCGATACGGGCTTCGGCGGCCGGGACGAACGAGCCGATCTGCGCCATGAGTACTATCAGGGCGGTCTGTCTCAGAAGCGCCGACTTACCGGCCAGGTTGGGACCGGTCAGGATGATGATCTGCTGGTCTTTGTTGTCGAGCCGGATGTCATTCGGAATGAATTCCTCTCCGGCAGGCATAAGCGTCTCTATCACAGGGTGCCGGCCCGCCTTTATTTCTATGGAAAAACCGTCATCCACTACGGGACGGCAGTAATTCCGGGTTACGGCAAGTTCGGCAAAGCCTGCAAGGACGTCAAGACGTGCCAGAATCCGGCAATTCGTCTGCACCGACGCGATGTTTTCCTGAATCTTTCCGACCAGTTCGGCGTACAGACGCGATTCTATCTCGTATATCCGCTGTTCCGCGCCGAGAATCTTTTCCTCGTATTCTTTCAGTTCTTCCGTGATGTACCGTTCCGCATTCACCAAGGTCTGTTTCCGTATCCAGTCATCAGGGACCCTGTCCTTGTGCGCATTCCTGACTTCAAGGTAATACCCGAATACGGAATTATAATTGATTTTCAACGACGTGATTCCCGTCCTTTCTATTTCCCGCTGCTGGATACCGGCCAGGATGTCCTTGCCGTGCAGGGCAAGGTTCCTCAACGAGTCCAGTTCTTCATCCACGCCTGACGCTATCACGTCTCCCTTGCCTACCGCCGCAGCAGGTTCGGGGGCCATCGTTTTTGCCAGTATTCCGAGCAGGTCCGCACAGTTGTCTATCCCCGACATCATCTTGTCAAGCGCCGGGACACCCCGGCCGCTGCATATCTCTGCTACAGGAGATGTCTGTTCCAGTCCGCGTTTCAGCTGCATTACCTCCCGCGGAGCGATTTTCCCTGCAGCAGCCCTCGATATTATGCGTTCCAGATCGCCCATGTCCCCGAGGTGCTGCCGGACTTTTTCCAATGGCCCGGCATTGTCGGAGAAGTACTGGACTACGGAATACCTGTCCTCAAGTTCCGCGACGTCCATCACCGGCATTGCAAGCCAGCTCCTGAGCAGGCGGGCACCCATGGGCGAAGAACACTTGTCCACGACGGCGACAAGCGGCACCCCTTCGCCTCCGGCAGCCGAGGAAAATATCTCCAGGTTTCTGAATGTAAACCGGTCCATCCAGACGAACTTTTTCTCGTCGATTCTCGATACGGAACAGATGTTTTTCAGGCCTGAATGGTGTGTCTGTTCCAGATAGATCAGCAAGGCCCCGGCAGAGGTGATGCCGAGCGGGAACGAATCGATGGCAAAGCCTTTCAGGGAATCTACGCCGAACTGGCGTTTGAGTTTTTCCACCGAGGAATCATAGACGAAAGCCCATTCTTCGAGAGTCGAGATATAGTATTGGTCGCCGAACCTTTCCTGAACCCCTTTGCGACAGCTTCTCGGAACCAGGAGCTCTTTCGGGGCAAAGGATGAAACCAGGGTGCAGATATAGTCGAGGCTGCCTTCCGCCACCTGGAATCCGCCGGTGGAAACATCCAGGAAGGCCGCACCGCATCTGTCTTTCTCAAAGGTAAGGCCACAGAGGAAGTTGTTTTCCTTCTGGTCCAGAAGCTGGTCATTGAACGCGACTCCGGGGGTGACGAGTTCGGTCACGCCGCGCTTGACGATTTTCCGGGTAAGTTTCGGATCTTCAAGCTGGTCGCAGACTGCAACCTTGTAGCCTGCCCTGACCAGTTTCGGGAGATAGGAGTCTATGGAATGATGGGGGAAGCCTGCAAGGGGAACGGAAGCCTGCGGGCCGTTAGCCCTTTTTGTAAGGACGATTCCCAAAACCTTGCTCGCTATCAAGGCATCATCGGCAAACGTTTCATAGAAGTCCCCGACACGAAAAAGAAGCACAGCTTCGGGATACTGTGCTTTTACCTGAAAGTATTGTTTCATCAGCGGAGTTTCCGCTATCTTTTCTCCTGCCATATTTATCACAACAATGTCGGGGCACCGCCTTCTTCAGGTTTATCCTGCCTCCTGACTGAGATTTTCCGACTTGACAAAGGTACGTTTTTTTGTTGAAATCTTGGCGACAAACATGTTTTATCTGCGACTGTCCTATCGTGATTCCGGATAAAGAGAGATTGGGTTGGACTTTCCGTTTAACCATACCGATTCCAAATCCGGACAGGAAGATTTATTTTCTGAATGCTGCGTTGTTCATAATTTTGGTTTTTAATGATATATAGGATCGTTTTGCGTTTCGGATATTTTCTCTAACTTTGTCTTGTCATGAAGAAAGAATTAGGAAAATGGCTGATGGATATAGCCAAGTATTTAACGACAGCGGTAATCCTTACCTCGATTCTTGGAGACATCCAGAACAAAATCGTATTGTATTCAGTAACTCTTGCTGCTGTTATTTGCTCTTTAGGCTGGGGATTATGGCTTGTAAGAGATAATAAGAAACAAGATAAGGAGGAATAGTTATGACAGGCGCAGTTATTATGATGATACTTGTTATCATTATCGCCAATGTCGCCGGTATCTATTACTGGAGACAGGACAGGAAAGAGAAAAAGGCTCGCAAGGTACAGTAATTCTATGTACCACATTACAAAAAATGGCAGGTTTCATCGCCTGCCCTTTTTGTTTACAATAAGGCACCAATATGGATTTTCCGTTGATGCGGTATATCTAAAGAATAGAATCGGCTATATACGACAAACCCTCTCACATTGCTGCAAAAGGGTGTATCTATAAGTATGTATGCGTAAATTAGTCCTTCTTTATCAGATTCCCGACTTTGGCGATAAACTCCCGTACTGGCTCAAATAGCGGCTGCATTTCTTTTGCAGTTGTCACATAGACGCAGTTATAATCACTTTCTTCCCTCATCATCTGGAGGTTTGAGTATAGTTTGGAATCATCTGCCGTGAATATGCCTGTCTTGACATAATTCTGTCCGAACATCAACATAGCCCCTTTATGCGTCCCGACTTTATACCCATCCTTTATAAGAAGTGCCGATACTGCATGGGAAACTGCATAATACAGTCTGTTCGCTACGACATCCCAAAAATCCATTGAAGCATTGCCCTCCGCCTGTTTAAGACAAGAACAAGCCCTTTCATATTCCAGACTTACCATTATCTGGCGTTCGGTATCTTGTAGTTTCATGCCAACACTATTCCGTCTTGTTCAACATTCTTGTAAAATGGAGTGAATGACATCTTTCTCCAACTCTCCTTTGTATAGATAATAGGGCTTATCAGTTCCCCCACATCCCAACTCAACGCACGGAATGGGTATGCAACCTCATCGCGGTCTCGCTTTTCTATTTCCGGCTTGTCCAAAAGTATCAGCAAATCCCAGTCGGAATCTTCCGTAGCTTCATTTCTCGCCCGTGACCCGTAAAGAATCAACTGCCCTCCTTTCGGGAGAACTTCTTTCGCTATCCGCTTGATTTCCTTTAATATGTCACTCGATTTCATAACTTCGTGGCTTATATGGCAAATATACGCTGAAGCCGAGAGTATAGCAAATTTATTTACTATACCCTCTTTTCCATTAAAGTATGATTCCGTGCTTTTGGGAAGTTCAAGCGACTGTATCTTCTGCACATCCTCTTTGGTTATCGCTCTCTTTCGTGTCGGTTTCCAGAAATTTTGCTGCAAAATCAAGAACAGACCGGAACGGCAGCACAGTCACGACAAAACAAGGCGGGTCGCGAGTTCGAGTCCCCTGTATAAAAAAGCAGGCCAGCTATATGCTGACCTGCCTGGAGCGGAAAACGAGACTCGAACTCGCGACCCCAACCTTGGCAAGGTTGTGCTCTACCAACTGAGCTATTTCCGCAAAATCTCCGATTTTGTGCTAAATTTGGCTGCGGCTCGGTATAGAAAACAAGTTTTCCCTGCTCTCGCCTTGCACAAATTTTCCGCATTTTATTTTAGAAGAACTTGCCCCAAAAGCAAAGCTTTTCGAATCGGGATTGCAAAGATATGGATATTTTCCTTATCTCCAAAATATTTTTTGAAGATTCGGTCAAAAACACGAAAAGTGGCCGTTATAATTATATTCCGGGGCACCCCCGCAGATTGTTTACATCGACGTTCCGAAGCCGCTACAAAGACGTTTCGAACTCGCGGAGGAAACGCAGGTCGTTCTCGAAATAATTCCTCAGATCCCTGACCTGCCATTTCAGCATGGCAATACGCTCGATACCCATCCCGAACGCAAAACCGCTATACTTCCTGCTGTCGATTCCGGAAGCCTCAAGGACATTCGGGTCGACCATGCCGCAGCCCATGATTTCAAGCCAGCCGGTGCCCTTGCAGATGTTGCAGCCTTTTCCGTGGCAGATGTTACAGCTGACATCTACCTCGGCCGACGGCTCCGTGAACGGGAAATAGGACGGTCTCATCCTGATCTGGCTGCCGGCACCGAACATTTCGCGTGCAAACAGAAGGATAGCCTGTTTCATATCCGCAAACGTCACATTCTCATCGATGTAAAGTCCTTCCACCTGATGGAAGATACAGTGGGCGCGTGCGGATATGGCTTCGTTTCTGAATACGCGGCCGGGACATACGATACGGATAGGCAGCGGGAGTTTCTCCATTGCGCGCACCTGTACAGACGATGTATGCGTTCTCAGAAGGATGGAGTTGGCGCTTGAAGAGATAAAGAAAGTGTCCTGCATATCCCGAGCCGGATGTTCCGGAGGGAAATTCAGGGCTTCGAACACATGCCAGTCGTCTTCGATTTCCGGGCCTTCGGCCACGTCATAGCCGAATTTGCGGAAGATCTCCACGATTTCCTCCCGTACGATAGATACAGGGTGACGCGATCCGAGAGGGTAGGCGTCACCGGGTTTTGTCAGGTCGAAAGACGCTTTGGATGAGCCCGTTTCCTGAACGGCACTGCGCATCGCTTCGATTTTTGAAGCGGCTGCCGTCTTCAACTGGTTCAGTTTCTGTCCGAACTCCCTTTTCTGCTCGGATGGAACGGTCCTGAACTCCTCGAACAGCCTTGTTATCTCGCCTTTTTTACCGAGAAGGCGGACCCTTGCCTCCTCTATCTCATTTTCAGTCTTGCAGACAAGGGATTCTATTTCCGCAAGAAGCGATTCTATCTTTTCTTTCATTTTCCGTTGGTTTTGACGCCTTTGGCAATACGATATCGCCGGCAGGCGAGGCAAATTAATTTTTTCGTATAAATCATTCTACAGAGCCCCGGACTGTTTCTCCGGTCATTTCCCGATTACACCCCCGGCAGCTTCCCGGGCCGTTCCTTCGACGACTCCACGGGCTGCGCTCGGGATGACATTGCCCGGAAAGCCCTTGAAGCAGGCGCCGTCGAAGGGCCTCAGTCAGCCGGATAGCCGACCGCCACCACGCACAGCACCCTCATTCCGTCCTTAAGGCCGAGCAGATTCCTGATGTATTCCTCGGCAGTTCCGGAAGCGGGATCGCCGCTGACACGCGGTCTCGCATTGACATGCACCCAACAGCTTCCCAAGCCGAGAGAAGTGGCGGCAAGCTGCAGGAAAGTCGCGGAAATGGCACAGTTGTCCACCCACAGATCGGTTTTTGTCTCATCCCCGAGCACGACAATCACGGCTGGCGCATCCTTGACGAATGCAGACCCCCTGTCCCTCATCTCCGAGATGGCGGCAATGGTATCTTTGTCCTCCACTATCAGAAACGCCGAGCTCTTGCAGTTCTTGGAAGACGGGGCAGTCTCTGCCGTTGCGATCATCCTGTCCAAAAGTTCCTTTTCCACAGGCCTGCCGGCATATTTCCTGACGCTGTGTCTTTTGGCTATTACTTCAAAAAAATCCATATCTGACAATATTATTGCACGGAACGTGCCCTTGCAAACCTTAAATCATTCGGAAACCGTTTTGATTTTTTACCGTAAACTTTAGAAAGAATTTTGAAAAATTCAAAACTGCTTCTTGCCTCCTTCAGCCTGCGCCTTTCTCTTGGCCCTGGCTTTCTGCTGTTTTGCCGCACCGCTCTTCAGATAGGCTTTCCACTGTGCGTCGGTGAAAAACTTCCTGTACGTACTGTCGATTCTTTCCATCCACCTGTCCTGAACGGCTATGTACATCGCCGAATTCGACACTTTCGCTTTCTGCAGCGCCTCCATCTCCTCTTTCATCGCCTGGAAGTCATGCTGCAGCGTCGAATCCACATAGAACACCTGCCAGTATTCCAGTTCCAAAAGGCGTTCGAGCCTTTCTGCCTCCGCAGCGGCCATTTCCGTAACCGTCGGCGGCTCCTGCTGCTCTTGCGCGAAACATTGCCCGGACACAGCCAGGGCAAAAACCGCCGTCATCGCTATACAAAACCTTTTCATAATCCGTACCGTTTTCCCGGGAACCTGTCAGGCCTCCGATTTTTTCGCAGTTGATGCCAGGAACAACTCGTCCATCTGTGTCTGATCGATATACGACGGGGAATCTATCATCACGTCGCGTCCCTGGTTGTTTTTTGGGAATGCGATATAGTCCCTGATGGTCTCCTGGCCGCCGAACAGGGCACAGACCCTGTCGAACCCGAATGCAAGACCTCCATGAGGCGGAGCGCCGAACTTGAAGGCATTGATGATAAAGCCGAATTTGTACTGGGCATCCTCATCGGAAAAGCCGAGCACTTCGAACATCCTCTGCTGCACTTTAGCGTCATGAATCCTGATGGATCCGCCTCCGAGTTCCGTCCCGTTCAGCACGAAATCATAGGCATTGGCACAAACCTTTTCGAGGTCCTCCTTTTTATCGCTGTAGAACAGATCCAGATGCTCCGGCTTCGGCGCCGTAAACGGATGGTGCATCGCATAGAAGCGGGAAGTCTCGTCATCCCACTCGAGAAGCGGGAAATCCACGACCCAGAGCGGGGCGAAATTGTGCGGATCTCTCAGGCCGAGGCGGTTCCCCATCTCGATACGCAGCACCCCGAGCATCGTCTGGGTCTTTCTCTTAGGTCCGCAAAGCACCAGTATCAGATCCCCTTTCTTTGCCTCCATACCGTCCGCTATGCCCTGAAGCACATCCGCAGAATAGAATTTGTCCACAGACGACTTGATGCTGCCGTCTTCGTTGACCTTGACATATACCAGGCCCTTCGCCCCCACCTGGGGTCTCTTGACCCACTCGGTCAGCTCATCCAGCTGCTTGCGCGTGTAAGACGCCAGGCCGTCGGCACAGATGGCGCCGACATACTCCGCAGAGTCGAACACGGAAAAGCCGTAACCTTTTACCTTGGCGGTGATATCATTGATTTTCATCCCGAAACGGATGTCCGGCTTGTCCGAGCCGTAGTAATCCATAGCATCGAACCAGCTCATCCTTGGAATCGGATTCGGAATCTCCACGTCCAGTACGTTCTTGAACAGGGTCCTCATCATCCCTTCGAACACGTCCAAAACATCGTCCCTTTCCACGAACGACATCTCGCAGTCGATCTGGGTGAACTCAGGCTGGCGGTCCGCCCGCAGGTCTTCGTCCCTGAAGCAGCGGACTATCTGGAAATACCTGTCATATCCGGCCACCATCAGCAGCTGCTTGAACGTCTGGGGCGACTGTGGAAGCGCGTAGAACTGCCCCGGATTCATCCTCGACGGCACCACGAAGTCACGCGCACCCTCCGGTGTGGACTTTATCAGATACGGTGTCTCTATCTCCAGGAATCCGTTGGCATCCAAGTAGTTGCGCACTTCATGAGCGAGACGGTGCCGCAGTTCAAGAGCCTTTTTCAGAGGATTCCTGCGCAGGTCGAGATACCTGTATTTCGCCCTCAGCTCCTCTCCCCCGTCGCAGACATCCTCTATCGTAAACGGCGGAGTCTGGGCCTTGTTCAGTATGTTTATGGCCGTAAGGCCGATCTCGATGTCTCCGGTCGGCATCTTGGGGTTCTTGCTCTGCCGCTCGAGCACCGTTCCGGTCGCCTGGATGACATATTCCCTGCCAAGAGAGCCGGCGGTCTCCACGAGCCCTTCTTCTGCAGTGGCATCCACTGTCAGCTGTGTGATTCCGTACCTGTCGCGCAGGTCGATGAATGTCATCCCGCCGAGTTTCCTGGATTTCTGCACCCACCCGGCCAGTGTCACCGTCTTGCCGACATCGGAAATGCGGAGTTCTCCGCAAGTATGTGTCCTGTACATATTTATAACTGTTGTTTTCTATCTATGAAGTCCGGGCAGCCGGACAATGCCGGCGTCTCCGGCCAAGCAACCTGCAAAAATAATAAATTATTCGCAGCATTCTGCAAAAGAAATGGATTGATATACACCGGCTGTTGAGAAATCTATACCAACAGCTCTGTTGTAGCAGGTGCGTTTTCCTATAAAATACAGGCCCAAAAAGGTGCGTTTTCCGAAAAGAAAGGCGAAATTCACGGGAAAATGCTAACTTTATGGGATTTTGCGATAAAATGACAAGATGAAAAAAGATATGCAGGTAAGACCGAAAAAATCATTGGGACAACATTTTCTGACGGATATGGCGGCTGCGCGGAAAATCGCGGACAGCCTGCAGCCGGACGGGGCGATGGAAGAAAATCCGGCGGACGTGCTCGAGATAGGGCCGGGAACGGGTGTGCTGTCGCAATTCCTTCTCGAACGCAGGGACATAGCTTTGAAAATGGTGGAGATAGACAGCGAGTCGGTGGACTACCTGCTGATGAACTTTCCCGGAGCGGACGGAGCCCTGATACAGGCGGATTTTCTCAAACTCGACCTGAACCGGTTTTTCAGAAAGGATTTCTGCGTCATCGGGAATTTCCCCTACAACATCTCCTCGCAGATTTTTTTCAAGATTTTAGACCACAAGGACCGGATTCCGCAGGTAGTGTGCATGATTCAGAAAGAAGTGGCGGAAAGAATCGCGGAAAGGCCCGGGACAAAGGTCTACGGCATACTTTCGGTGCTGCTGCAGGCCTGGTACGACATAGAATACCTGTTTACCGTCGGGGAAGGGGCATTCAATCCGCCGCCTAAGGTAAAATCTGCCGTGATACGCCTCAGGCGCAATGCAAGGACGGATCTCGGATGCGATGAAGGAATGTTCAAGGCCGTTGTCAAGACCGGTTTCAACCAGCGGCGAAAGACCCTGAGGAATTCGCTCAGGCCTCTTGCCGTCGCAAAGGCGGAAAAAGAGGGCTGGAACGACGGGCAAC
>CASFLY010000105.1 GCA_949295645.1 uncultured Bacteroidales bacterium
AAAAGCCGAAGGGCTTTTGGTGCAATGGGGTCCGGCAACGGACTGAGTAACACATTTTCAAACGTAAAACAATGAAACACATTGAATTGAAAGGCGCGGTCCGCGAGGCGGGCAACAAGGCCACGGTCAAAAGCATCCGCAAACAGGGGCTTGTACCATGCAACATCTACGGTGCAGGCATCGAGAATGTTCTCTTTACAGTGACTGCCAAGGATCTGAAGAACATCACCCACACCCCGAACTCTTACATCATCGATCTCGAACTGGACAACGGGAAAAAATATCTCGCGGTCCTTCACGAAGTACAGTGGCATCCGGTGACCGATGAGGCGCTCCATGTAGACCTCCTCGCCATCGCGGCGGACAAACCTGTAGTCATCGATGTTCCTGTCATCATCACGGGACACTCGGAAGGTGTGAAACTCGGAGGCAAGCTGCTCGTATCTTCACGCAAGCTCCGTGTCAGCGCACTGATCGACGACCTTCCTGACAGCCTCGAAGTGGACACTACCGACCTGATGATAGGCAAGCAGATAGTGGCCGGAGACCTTCACTACGACAACGTTACGATAGTTTCTCCGAAAGCTACCATCATCTGCTCCGTAAGGCCTACCCGTGCTACGGCCCAGGCCCAGCAGCAGGCTTAGTCTTAATCTGTCGGAAGTATGGACACATTCCTTGTAGTCGGATTGGGAAATATCGGCGCAGAATATGCGAATACCCGACACAATATGGGATTTATGGTGTTGGATGCCTGGGCTCAGGCATCCAACTCCGTTTTCAGGACCGACCGCTACGGCTCCATAGCGGAGACCACGTTCAAGGGCCGCAGATTCGTCCTGCTGAAACCGTCCACATACATGAACCTCAGCGGGAAAGCCGTCAGATACTGGATGAACGCGCTGAAACTGCCGCTTGAAAACCTGATTGTCATTTCGGACGACCTCAACATCCCGTTCGGCACTCTCAGAATGAGGAAAAACGGCAGTGCCGGCGGCCATAACGGACTGACAAACATCACCGAACTGCTCGGCAGCCAGGACTATGCAAGAATCCGCGTCGGCATCGGAAACGAATTCAGCCGCGGCGGCCAGATAGATTTCGTCCTGGGAGAACTCGGCGAAGAACAGCGCAGGGAAATGCCGGCAATCTGCGAAAGGGTCATAGCAGGGATAAAGGCTTTCGCCACCGTAGGACCCGACAGGGCAATGAATACGGTCAATACGAAACCAAAACGCGAATCAGCGGTAAATACGTCTCAAGACGGCAAGACACCAGCGCCGGACGCCGTAGAGAGACATCCATAACATAGAAAGGCATCTCCAGGAAAATGACCCGCACCCCCATTCCCTGCCGGAAGGGGTTATCCTTTTTGTCATAATCCCCGCTATGTTCCGAGGTGCGGCAGTCTCATAACCCGAAATATTGCCGTCTCCGACCGTGCGGTACGAAACTGCCCCGTCCGGAGATTCCGCTATCCCGTATATCCTGTGCAGGATATATTTCCCGCGGTAACAGAAGAGGATGACATCCCCGACATTCAGTTTGCCTCCGGCGTATTTCTCTATACATACCCTGTCCTTTTCGTTCCGCATAAACGGATACATACTGTAGCCTTTGACGGTGAAAGTCACCGGGTTGCCCTCTCCGAGGCTCTCGATGACCTGGCTGAAAAAGACATCGTTGGGAATCACGAACGACCGGGCGCTGTTCCGGCGGCCGGTATCATGCCCTGTCATCGCTGAAAACGGTTTTGAAAGTGAGTTCCGCCGCAGCCGTATCCGGCAGACATTCGAGATGATAGAAATCCGCCGCCGAAACGGTGTCCGATACGAACGAGCATACGGCATCCGCAGTCTCCTCGACATAGCTGAAGGCAGGAGGGGCGGACGGCAGCAGGGCGCCGATGGCCTGCAGCGGAGACAGATGCGTGATCTTGTTGTACGGCGCCTGGCTCAGCCGGATCATCGCCTTGAGCGGATACGCTTCCTGCCTGTAGCAAGGCGTCTTGCCGCTCCAGGGAGAGCCGTACACCATAACCCTGCCGTCATCTGTCACCCTGACAAACGGGCTGTCATCGTTCAGCAGGAACATGTCCGGGAACCTTTCCCGGAGCAGTCTCGTATGCGTGCTCTTGCCTGTGCCGGACTCTCCGAGGAACATGGCAGCCACTCCTCCGCAGACATTGACGGAACTGTGTATGGCAGCGCAGTTCCGGGTAATACAGAGCATATTAAGAGCCATCCACAGGCCGAATCTGACCATCGACGGAGAATACCTCCCGGCAGAACATCTGACATAACTGTCCCCGGGATTCCACAGCAGGACAAGGGTAGCCGTCTTGTCGGGAGACTTCATATCGAAATAGACCTGTTCCCCGATCTTGCCGAACGAACAGTCGATCCCTTCAAAACTGATTTCGTACGCCGGCTTCCTGTTCAGGTAGGCACAGGATGAGGTGATGTCCGCTTCCGCGATGTCCGAATGTACGAAAAAATCCGGTTCGGCATCAGTAAGGAAATCCCTGAAAGCCCCCGACCTGTCGATGTAGTCCAGCATAGACTCACCGTCTATCTGGAAGACGAAATCCGCCACCGATATTTTTCTGTTGTCCATATTGGTAAATATTTACAAGTCCAAATCTATGATCCTCCTGCAGGATGCCAGGGTCTCGCGGCGGTGTGCGATAACTATCACGGTCAGGGAAGAGTCATCGTCCGAAAGTTCTGAAACGAACTTGTTGATCTCGCTCTCAGCCTCCGTATCCACAGACGAGGTCGCCTCGTCAAAAAAGAGCACCGAAGCCCCTTTGTACAAGGCTCTGGCTATGCCAATACGCTGTTTCTGTCCGCCGGAAATGGAATTTCCCGCCTCGGCTATCCTCGTATCCATACCCTGAGGAAGCCTCGACACCCAGTCCCATATCCCGACCTTCCTGAAAATCCGTTCTATCCTGCCGCGGTCGGCCTTGTCCGGCTCCTGCCCGAAAGCCACGTTCTCCACAAAGGTTCCGTTGAGCAGAAAAACATCCTGAGGCACATATCCGAGAAGAGACTGCCAGGCCCCGACATTTTCCGGACCAATCAGCACATCATCCACATACAGGCCTCCCTCCTCCGGAGTATAAAAACTCATCAGAAGGTTGAAAAGAGTCGTCTTGCCCACGCCGGAGCGTCCCTTGATCCCCACATACTCGCCTTTCCGTATCGTCAGGTCAAGATTCCGGAACAGGAAATCCTGCTCCCCGTCATAGCGGAAGGAAACGCCCCTGAGGGAAATCCCGGAGCGGAAAGCGAATTTTGCCGGAGCTTTTCCTGACTGCAGGGCAGTCCCGTCCGACGGCAGACCTGTCCCGGAGGTCTGCGACAGGATGCCGTCCAGCACGTCCACACTGTAGGAGGCCGACTGCATCGACTGCCACGACGCCACGATGCCTCTGACCGACGGAAGAATCTTCATCGCCGAAAGGGCGAATATGCCGAAAGTCATGGAAATGCCCCAGGAAGCGGACATCGACAGAAACATCAGGATGATAATCGAAAGCATCACCGTTATCTCCATGAATCCGGAAGACATGGCTGAATATGACTCGGCTGTCATCCTGACCCGTGCGACCTTGTCCAGATGCGAACGGAAGATGCCCAGCTGCCTGTCCACGGCACCGTTTACGTAAAAGTCCGGATAGCCGCGCAACAGCTCGAAAACGGACCTCGACTGATCCCTCCGGGCCCGGTTCTCGATGATTCCGAGATTTTTCATCCTCTTTCTGAGAAAATAGGAATAGAAGAACATAAACGGCCCGATCACTGCCAGAAGAGCCAGTGTCGGCAAGGGTTCATAAATGAAAAGGGCTGCCAGTATGATCGCAAGGAGCAGGACCGAAGACAGCAGGTTGAGAAACGAAAGGATGATTCCGGAGGTAAATGTCATCGTAACGGCGTTCACCTTGTTCGCAAGATCGACACTGTTGCCCTGTCTTATGAACAACAGACCCTTGCCGATAAAATTCCTGAGAGCCTTGTCGGCGAGGGCCGTATACATAGAAAACACGAATCTGCTTCGGTACCTGGCGAGAAGCAGCACGACGATGCCCTTGACTATGATAAAGGCAAGTGCCGCCGCGGCAACGGGAAGGACAGTGGCGGGCGTACCGTCTTTCTCGAGAACCCGGGCCAGGACAGGGATGAATACCACTACTCCGGCAAAATCGAGCAATGCCCTGAGGAAAAGCGACAGGGCCACAAGAATGCTTTTTTTCCGGAATGATTCCGGAATCAGGGAATATATCTTCCTGAATTCCATCGATGTCCTAAAACCAGCCGGTGTCAAGTACAGCCTATTCTTCCAGAAGACTGCATTCCTTCAGTTTGTCGCACCAGGCTTGTGCATCCCTGTCCGCCAGGGCCTTGTCTATGCCGTATCCGGCAACAAGTTCCACAGATGCGTCTTCCACTTCGAAATCGCGGCCGACCAGCCGGTTCCACAGGTACAGAGACGAATCGTTCAGAGAGATTATTTTGGTCATATCAGCCCCGTTCCGGCCCTGTATGATCACGACATGCTGGCCGGCCATTTCACGGACCTTGTATTTATCCGATATTCTCATTGTTTACATCAGTTATGACATCATACAAAGATAATCATCTTTTTCGATTAAGCCATTTTTTCCTGTACAGCCTGACCAGGAATATCATCCCTCTGAAACATAGTTCGATACACATGGCTATCCAGACGCCCTCCAGCCCGTACTCAGGGGCCAGCGCCGCAGCGAGTGTCAGACGGACAGCCCAGATGCTGCACAGATTCATTATGCTCGGCACCAGGGTGTCCCCCACTCCGACGAACACTCCGTAGACGACTATCGAAGCCGCATACATAGGCTCTGCGAAAGCCTCTATCCGGAGAACCCTTGCACCGAGATCGCGCACGGCCTGATCCGGAGTCATTATCCCCATGATTCCAGAAGCGGCCGCAAACATCACCACGCCCATTACCGTCATCACGGCGATGCCCATAAGCACGGAAATGTGCGCGAACCTCCAGGTCAGATCCCTGCGCCCGGCCCCGATGCTCTGTCCGACTAAGGTCGTCGCCGCATTGGATATACCATGCCCCGGCATATAGCACAGGCTCTCTGCCGTGATGGCAAAGGAATTGGCCGCAATGGCCACCGTGCCGAGAGGCGCCACTATGACCGTAGACATAATCTGGGCCCCGCACATCACTATCCTTTCGCACCCCATAGGGAATGCTATGCCTATGGCATTTTTGAAACATTGCCAGGAGGGCCGGAAACTTCCCTTTTCCCGCGCTATGGCAAGCTCCGGAGAGCGGACGCAGAGACTGTGCATCAGAAGGGCGGCAACCGTCACGGATGCCAGGGCCGTACCGATGGCAGCACCTGTCACGCCGAGCCCCGCCCCGGGGACAATGACATCCGCCCCGAAAAACCGGACTTCTCTGGTCGGGAAAATCAGGAAAAAGTTGAATACCACGTCCAAAAGGCACATGACGACATTCAGCAGACTCGGCGTGACCATATTCCCGCTGCTGCGCAGCATCCCGCTTGCAAGCATATTCAGCTGGAGGGCCGGAAGAGAGAGGGAAAAAATGAGGAAATACATCGACGCATCCTGCCTAATGGCTTCCCCGCCGCCCAGCCAGCGCGGCAAAGGCCAACTTACGGCACAGCCTATAACGGCAGCGATGACACTGAAAACGAGCGACATCGTCAGGCCCTGCCGGAGCACGCTCCGGGCCGTAGCGGCATCCTTCGAACCGAGCAGATGCGAGACCTGGACGTAAAAACCGGTCGCACACGCCACGGAAAGGCCTGCGAAGAGCCAGGTCGTAGTAGAGACCAGACCTATCGAAGCGGAAGCTTCAGCCCCGAGACTCCCGACCATGGACGCATCTATGAACTGCATCAGTATGGAAGAAATCTGGGAGATGACTGCCGGGATACTGAGCTGGACGGTCAGGCTGAGCTGCTGGCCCAAAGTCATCGGCAGCCCGTCCCGGACCATATTCAACAGGCGGTTTTCAGTATTGCCTCTCATTTGCTTTTCCTCAGTCTCAGGCTGTTGGCCACAACGCTTACACTGCTGAAAGCCATCGCGGCCCCGGCTATCATCGGGTTCAACAGGAAACCCGCCACAGGATACAGGACTCCTGCCGCCACAGGCACCCCGATAATATTATAGATGAATGCCCAGAACAGGTTCTGCCTGATAGTGCGCACCGTCCGTGCCGAAAGATCGAGCGCCTGGGGGATTTTGCACAGGTCGGATGAAATCACGGTCATCCTGGCAACGTCGATGGCAATGTCGCTTCCGTTTCCCATGGCGATACTCAGGTCAGCCTGGGCCAGAGCCGCGCTGTCGTTTATACCGTCTCCCGCCATTGCGACCATGTGGCCCTCGTCCTGCAGGGATTTCACGAAAGCGGCCTTGTCCTGCGGCAGCATGCCGGACCTGAAATGGCTGATTCCCGCCTGAGCTGCCACGGCTGCCGCAGTGTGCTCATTGTCTCCCGTCAGCATCCAGACGTCTATGCCCATCTTCTGCAAAGTCTCTACGGCCATAGCCGAGCTTTCCTTTATCCTGTCGGCAACGGCCGCTATGCACAGGGCTTCGGTGCTGTCCGCGAACCATATCACGGTATGCGCGGATTTTTCAAGCTTCCCTGCCTCCCGGGACAGTTCCTCTCCGACCGCTATCCCGTACCTCTCCATAAGTTTCCTGCTTCCGGCATAATAGGTCTCCCCCGCATACTCGCCTCTGACACCCTCTCCCGTAATGCTCTCGAACCCCGCTACGGGCACCTCCCTGCAGCCTTCAAGATATTTCACTACTGCTTCCGCGAGCGGATGCTCCGACCTGCGTTCCAGACTGTACAGGATGTCTTCCGGCTTTTCCGCCCGAGACGGACGGGAAGATCGCTCATTTTTCGGAAAGACAAGCCTTGCGACCTGCGGGCGTCCTTCGGTCAGTGTTCCTGTCTTGTCAAGCACGACAGTGTCCGTCTTCCTGGCGATTTCCAGGCTTTCGGCATCCTTGATGAGGATTCCCTGTTCGGCGCCGCGGCCGATTCCCACCATTATGGCAGTAGGCGTAGCAAGCCCCAGGGCGCAGGGACAGGCTATGACGAGAACGGTCACCATCGCCAGAAGCCCGTGCGTAAGGCCGTTCTGGGGATCGAGAATCACCCAAAGCACAAACGAGAGCAGGGAAATTCCCATAATCACGGGCACGAAAACCGCCGCGACCTTGTCCACAAGCTTCTGTACCGGAGCCTTGCTGCCCTGGGCGTCCTGCACCATAGCGATGATCTTTGCCAGGACGGTGTCCTTCCCGACGCTCTCCGCCCGGAAAGTGAAACTGCCTTTCCCGTTCATCGTCCCCGCATAGACGCGGGCAGAAGCCTGTTTGAGAACCGGAACGGGCTCTCCGCTAAGCATGCTTTCGTCCACGAACGACGACCCTTCTATGACGATGCCGTCCACGGCCACCCTCTCTCCGGGCCGTACCGCTACCACATCCCCTTTCCTGACCGCGCTTACCGGAACATCCCTGTAGACAGGCTTTTCTCCGGGAATGACCACAGTCACCGTCTTGGGCTGCAGCCCCACCAGCTTCCTGACAGACTCTGAAGTCCTGCCTTTAGCCCTCTCTTCCAGAAGCCGCCCGAGCAGGATAAAGGCGATGATTACGGCCGAAGCCTCGAAATATACATGGGGGACAATGCCTCTGGAAAGCCAGAATTCGGGGAAAACGGTATTGAAGGCACTGAAAAGATAGGCTATGCCCGTACTGGAAGCCACGAGCGTGTCCATATTGGCGGTACGGTGCTTCAGCTGTTTCCAGGCACCTGTATAGAATCCGCGCCCGAGCCAGAAGACTACCGGAGTGGACAAGGCCCACATTATCCATGGCGCTGACGGGACATCCGGGAAGAAAAGGCCGATGACGACAAGAGGGACAGAAAGGATCGCCGCCCATATCGTCCTGCGCTTCAATGACTTGTACTTATCGTAACGTTCTTTTTCCGCCTCGTCCTCAGCTTCCTCTTCACTTTCCGTACACAGGTCATAGCCGGCATCGTTCACAGCCTTTTTCAGGGCTTCCGGACTGCACTGGTCCGAAAGATATTCCACACTTGCAGTAGCCGACGCATAGTTCACGGCCGCAGACACCACTCCGGGTTGATTTTGCAGAGTCTTTTCCACCCTGGCCGCACAGGCCGCACAGCCCATTCCCGTGACAGGGAAATTTTTCCTTATTGTCTTTTTTTGCATAATTGTCCTGAATTTTCAAATTGTCAAACGTTCAAATATACGGACAAAAATAAAAAAGCGGAAATGCAACCGTTTTCCAAAAAAATTCGGCCGTACACGCTTGTTTTTTCGGTTTTTATTGCATATCTTGCACAAAGTTTTGACACTTAGCACTTAATGTTTAACAGATAATTAATTTACTAAAATGAAAGAGCTTGTAGATCAGATCAAGGCCGAGTACGAAGTTTTTGCAGCAAACGCTGACGCTCAGGTTGAAAAAGGAAACAAGGCAGCTGGAGCACGTGCCCGTAAAGCAGCCTTGAACATCATGAAAATGATGAAGGATTTCAGAAAAGTCTCCGTAGAGAGCGCCAAATAATTTTGGGACACCAAATGAAAAACAGGGCGGCCGATAATGACGACCGCCCTGTTTTTTTTTATGCCCCGCTGCCGGACAACAGCCTTCCGGCGGCAAGGTGCAAACCTGGCATCCCCGCGCCGGAAAGCCGGACTCCGTCACACCGGGATTTTCCTGTTGACGTTCTTGTGTCCCGTGGAACCGTAATACATGATGTAGACAAGGCAGAGCACGACAAGCCAGAAAGAGGCCCTGCATCCTACCAGGTCGGCAAAGGCTCCCTGGATGAACGGAAGAATGCCCCCTCCGCAGACCATCATCATAAAGAATCCGGTCGCCGTGGAAGTATATTTGCCGAGGCCGTCTACCGAAAGGTTGTAGATACTTCCCCACATCACGGAAGTGAAAAGTCCCGAAAGCACGAGGAATACCACATTCACCGGAATGTTACCGAGGCTGTAACGGCCGATGGTAATCGTGATTTTCTCAGGAGTGAATATGGTAATGAGTATCAGGATAATAGCCATTATGGACGAGAACTGGAGCATGTCCCGGCTGGAAAATTTGGAACCGAGAGAGCCCCCGATCAGACGGCCGACAAACATGAAGAACCAGTAGAATGCCACGAAGACGCCAGCCGAACGGGGGTCTACCCCGACCTCATGTATGAGATAGATGTTTGTGAAATTCGCAATCCCCACCTCGACTCCCACATACAGGAAAATGGCCACCGAACCGAGGATGAAATGGCGGAAAGAGAAACAGCTGTACTTGTCGTCTTTCACGATAAGCCGGTTCAGGGCTTCTTTCGTCTCGAGGGTCTCCTCCTCCGGGATGTCTATGAACAGTATGGCCAGGATGGCTATGGCAAAGATTCCCACGAGGATAAAGAACATCGGATTCACGTCTGCAATTTCAAAATGCCTGAACCCGTCCGCTGATACGGTACGGGCCGAACGCCCCATAAGGAATCCCACGACAAACGGAACGATGGTCGCGGCTATCGAATTCAAGGTTCCTCCGAACTGCAGCAGCTGGTTACCCTTTTTCCCGCCGCCTCCTATCGAGTTCAGAAGCGGATTCACGACCGTGTTGAGCATACACATGGAAAATCCTGCGATGAAGGCGCCCATGAAATACATCCAGAGCCCGCGGGAAATCTGTCCGGAGAAGAACATCAGCCCAAGCCCTATGATGGCCACAGTGACGGCGACCAGCAGGGAGAACTTGTAGCCGTACTTCTTCAGCATAAGTCCGGCAGGAAGGCCCATAAACGCGTATGCTATGAAATTGGCGAAATTCCCCAACATAGCCACGCCCATCGAAACCCCGTACTGCGATTTCACGATAACCCCGAGCGGATTCTGCAATCCGGTCACGAAAGCTATCATAAAGAACAGCACATAGGCCAGAATAATGACAGGCAAATATTTACGTATCTTCATTTTTCCTGTTTTTATTAAATTTCCCCTCGCACTCCTGCCGGCTTCCCGTTCCCGGGCTTTCCGGAATCACTGTCCGCCGGCCTGGCCGTTATCGCAAGACGGCTACAGTTCCCAGGCCAGGGCGGACGCACCGAGTATCGCGGCATCCGACTCTTTCAGCTGGGAGAACACGATCTTCACCTTGTCCCTCCACAACGGCAGGACATTGGCGTTCATCGCATCCACTATCGGCTGGTACAGGTACTCTTTCGCACGTGCCAGTCCCCCGAACAGGACAATGGCCTCAGGGGCGCTGAACGCTATGAAATCCGCGAACGAGGTTCCGAGCATCCTGCCCGTGAATTCGAAAATCCTCAGAGCCAGCTTGTCCCCTTCCTTGGCAGCCTCGTACACATCCTTTGACGAAATGGAGTCGAGACTTCTGAGTATGGACGGCTCGTCGGAAAGCATAAGCCATTCACGGGCGGTACGGGCCACTCCCATAGCGGAGCAGTATGCTTCGAGGCATCCTGTCTTGCCGCAGTTGCAGGTACGGCCGTTGTTCCTCACGGCTGTGGTATGTCCGAGTTCTCCGGCAAATCCGTCGTGACCGTAGACCACTTCCCCGTTGATGACGATACCGCTTCCCACACCGGTACCGAGAGTAATCATTATGAAATTCTTCATACCGCGGGCTGCGCCGTAGGTCATTTCACCTACGGCCGCCGCATTGGCGTCGTTGGTCAGGGCCACCTTCATACCGCCTGTCCTTGCACTCAGAAGTTCTGCAAACGGTATGGTCTTGTTCCCGCCCCAGGATATGTTCACGGCACTTTCGATAGTCCCGGTATAATAGTTCGCATTCGGGGCCCCGATGCCTATGCCGCGGATCTTCCCTTCCGTACCGGACTCTCTCATAATCTTTTCCAGAGCCTCCGCCACTTCATCCACGTACAGGTTCACGTCCGTGTGCGTGTCGGTGCGGATCACAGTCTGCGACAGCACCTGTCCGCGCATGTCCACTATTCCCATTTTGGAGGTCTGGCCGCCGATGTCTATGCCTACGACGTACGGCTTTTCCAATATATCCGTATTCATTATTATATAAACTTGTTATTGTTATGGTTTAAGCTTTCTTTACTTTCGATCCGAGGGCTGCATACCAGAAGATGTACAGGATGGCCGCCACCACTACCCAGTAGCTGACCATATAGCCCGCAGCATCGGCAATGGCGTTCTGCACCAGCGGAAGGATACCGCCGCCGACAACCATCATCATAAACGCGCCTGAAGCGAGGGCCGTAGCCGATCCGAGGCCTTCGACGGCAAGATTGAAAATCGTTCCCCACATCACGGAAGTGCAGAGTCCGCAAAGTACGAGAAGCAGGGCGGAAAGCGGAACCTCGACCATTCCGAAACCGGAACCTGTGAATACAGGCATCGAGGTGCTGACCGAAGCAGGTACAAACATAGCCGCAACTACAAGGACGGCGGCAACGGCCGACACGCAGGAAAGCTGGGTGCGGCTGGAAACGGCACCGCTGATGAAACTCGACACGAATCGGCCGACAAGCATGAGGAACCAGTATGTCCCGGCTACAAAACCGGCAATCGTCGCAGCGGTCTTCGGATCGAGGCCTGCGCTGCTCTCAGAATCGGAAAGATAGAAATTGAGGGTTCCCGGGATTCCCACCTCTACTCCCACATACAGGAAAATGGCGATGACACCGAAAACGAAATGGCGGTACTTCCATGGGCTCTCGACAGGTCCGCCCTGGTCCGCCGACTGAGGATTCTCCACAGGGATGAACGCAAGGATGGCGAAGGTGGCGAGGAATACGCCCATTGCAATGTACATTACCGGATTGACATCGGTGATGACCGTATCCTTGGTCACGGCACCTATGAGGGCTCCGACGAACATAGGGGTAACGGTGCCCAGCAGAGAGTTGAACGTGCCTCCTACCTGGACGAGCTGGTTTCCTTTCTTTCCGCCGCCTCCGAGGAGGTTAAGCATCGGATTCACCACCGTGTTGAGAATACATACGGAAAAACCTGCCACGAAGGCTCCGAGAAGATATATGAACCAGTTTGCAGGGAGGGACGCTATAGTGGCCCCTACTCCGACAATTCCCGAGAGGAACTGGATGAAAACGCCCAGGAAGCCTATTGCAATGGCTATAAGCGCCGTTTTCTTGTAACCGATTTTAGTGATGAGCTTGCCGGCAGGAATACCCATAAACAGGTATGCAAGGAAATTCATCATGTTTCCCATCATTCCAAGTGCATTGGAACCGTCGATGCCGGGCTGCTGTTTCCAGATCACGCCGATAGGCGCCGCAAGATTCGTCACGAAAGAAATCATTCCGAAGAGGAAAATCATTGTGATGATCGCGACAAGATTACCGTTCTTTTTCATTGTTATTAATTTTAATTTTATGATTACTAATTTCTTATCGGTTAGCATACGCCGGGTACGATCGGAAACCGGCTCAAAAAATTTTCTAAAGGTACAAAAAATTCATCGAAGAAATATTAATTTTGAGAAATTTCATTTCTATGGATCCTATCAAATACATTGCACAGAACGACAGGGACAGGCTGTGGGGTCTGACCGTATGCTCCGTAGGACATCAGAAAATCGCCGCAGGCGAGGAGTATCCGCCGGAGAAACACAACCGGGAATATATGTTCGACCCGGACCACGGAAGGATCCTGCCCGACGAGTACCAGCTGCTGTACATAGTGGAAGGTAAAGGCATTCTGGAAACAAAGAGTGCCGGGACGCTCGAGATTCGCGGCGGCGACATGTTCATGCTGTTTCCCGGAGAATGGCATTCCTACTGTCCGGACGAGAAGACCGGATGGAACGAATACTGGATAGGATTTCAGGGAATAAATGTCGACAACAGGGTGGAAGCCGGATTCTTTTCGATAGAAAAGCCGCTGATGCACATCGGATACAACGAAAAAATCGTGGAGCTGTACATAGAAGCGATACGCACAGCCACAAGACAGGAGCCGTATTTCCAGCAACTGCTTGCGGGAGTGGTGAACTATCTGCTCGGGATAATGTTCATGACCGGAAGCCGGAACGCCAGACAGAAAGACGAAGAGGCGATAAGTATGGTGAATATGGCCAAAACCGCCATGTTCGATGCCGTAGAAGAAGACGTGACAATGCCGGAAATCGCACAGCGGCTGAATATAAGCTACACGAAATTCCGGCGTCTTTTCAAGGAATATACGGGACTGTCGCCCGCGCAGTACTTCATAAACCTCCGCATTCACAGGGCAAAGGAAATGCTCCGGGGGACAGCCGCGTCCATCAAGGAAATCTCGATAATACTCCAGTTCGAGAATCCGGAGTATTTCGCGACGCTGTTCAAAAAACGGACGGGAATCACCCCGTCCGAATTCAGGAACAGATAACCGGCGGGGGACACCCGCCTTCTCTTATTTCGGCAGATTGAAAGCCACGGACATTTCCTTCATCTGAGCGGAAGTCATGCCGTCCGGCTCGAAGCCCATGGATCTGGCGCACATATAGATCCGGGCGGACTTGTCCAGTACATCCACCTGGTCGAACGCTTCGAGCACATCGGGACCGACGGCAAAGACCCCATGCTTTTCCCACATCACCACATCGTAGTCCTGAAGCTCCGCAATGGTAGCCTCTGCCAGTGCCAAAGACCCCGGAAGCCGGTACGGAACGATCCCGAGTCCGCGGGGACAGAACGCCTTGGTCTCCGGGATCATACTCCACAGGAGATTCGAAAGCACGTCCTTTTTCAGGAATTTGTCCGTGTGCGACATCGCCACGAGTTCTATGGGATGCGTGTGTACGGAAGCCTTGTAGTCCACTCCCCTTTCGACGAAGTCGTTATGCACGGCCAGATGCGAGGGAAGTTCGGATGTCGGCTTCACAGGCTTCTCCGCCACGATTTCATAATGCGCACAATCATCCGTGATCCTGATGATGGAACCGTTGTCCATCGGAGCCCTGGCAAGGTCGCGCATACGCCTGTTCGTGCCTTTGCAGTAAAACCAGTTCCCCTTGAGATGAGGCAGGGTCAGGCCTATGGCCACGGGAGCCGAAAGCGCCGGCAGAGAACGCATCGCATCGTCGACATATTCCGTAATATTTACGGTAATATTTCCTCCGTTCCTTTCAGCCCAGCCCTTTTGCCAGAGATAGCCGGCCACTTCCGCCACTTCGTAAATCTTTCTTTTCAGTTCCGGTCTGCCGTCTAAAATCGATAAAGTCATAGTTTTCAAAGAGATTAGGAAAAATTTCAAAACAGATTAGGGAAAACCAATGAAAAAATGAGGATGGCAAGGCCGGCCACCAGCACTGCGGCAGTCTTGGCCGTCACACCCTTCCATTCTTTCAATATCAGGCCCCATACATTGCTGAAAGCCACATTCAGAGACATCAGTATGCACCACGCAAAAGCATAAAGCACAGAATCCCTGTCGAAAAAGCCCGTCCCGATGCCGAGGCCGAAGAACTGGGTGTACCAGAGCAGGCCGGCAAGGGCGCAGAAAAAGAGATTCCCCGGAAGGACAGCCGTCCTGGCATAATCGGAGAATGTCCTGTGCCGGGCATTCTGGAACAGGCAGTAGGCTGCATTTGTCAGGAAACCGCCTATGGTCACAAGGAAAGTGGCCGGCAAGGTTTTGAACAGGGCCGGAGAATCTTCCACCACTGGCCCGGCAGCAAGGCCGAGGGCAAAGCAGGCGCTCATCACACCGGCCAAAAGAGCCACTGCCAGACCCTTGGTAAGGGCAAATTCCTTTACGGCCCGGCTCTTCTGTTCTGAAGAAAGGTTTTTCGACCTGAGACTGCCTGCATAGCCGATAACCGCTATTCCCGCAATGGTAATGCAGACCCCGAGAAGGAGGATGAGCCCGTCTCCGTGGAAAAGGTCGGTACCTGCGGCAATGGCGGGAAAGAGCGTTCCGAACGCCGCGCAGGTGCCGAGAGATATGGACTGGCCCATAGCGACCCCGAGGTACCTCATCGAAAGTCCGAAAGTGAGGCCTCCGACTCCCCAAAGGACGCCATAACCCATGGCGGTCAGGGCAGCTTCAGGGTCGGACGTCAGTATCTGCCACAGCGAGGCGCCCTCGGGAACAGCCAGGAATGCGCCGGCCAAAGGAAAGACTATCCAGGCGAATATCCCCTGGACAAGCCAGAAACTCTCCCAGCTCCAGTCTTTCACCTTGTTTATCGGCACATACGAACTGCTCTGTCCGAAGCTGCCGGCTGCGATTATAAGTAGTCCTATGATATTATTCATACTTGTTTATGTTATGTACAGATCTCTCGACTGCGCTCGAGATGACATTGGAGCGAAGACGAAGCCTCGAGATGACATTTGGGCGAAGACGAAGTCGCGAGATGACATTGTGCTCCCGACAAGTCAGGCTCTATGGGAAAGAACATCCTTTTCGTACTTCTGGATGTCGGAAATGTAATCCTCTCCTGCAGGAACGCCGTTTTTCAGGCAGAACATATCCCATACGGCGCCCCATGGCATATTCTTCATTTCTTCCTGCACGGCGAGACGCTCGAAATAGTGTCCGTTGTCCTCGTAGTCCTGAATCCTCGCCGACGGTTCGAGCAGGGCCATCAGCAGGGCTTTCTGCGTGGCGCGTGTACCGATGACATACGCACCGATTCTGTTGATGGTTCCGTCGAAATAGTCGAGCCCGATATGCACCTTGTCTAAAGCCTTGCACCTGATGATTTCACGCGCGAGGTCCGTGATATCGTCATTGAGGATGACCACATGGTCGCTGTCCCATCTTACAGGACGGCTTACATGGAGCATGATCTCCGGAGTGAAAAGCAGCAGTGAAGACAGTTTGTCGGCAATGCTCTCGGTCAGATGGAAATGGCCGGTGTCGAGGGTCACGATCTTTCCGTTCTTCGCACCGTAGCCGAGGTAGAAGTCGTACGAGCCGACAGTATAGCTTTCAAGACCGATTCCGAAGAGCTTCGCCTCGATGCAGTCTTTCATATTTTCGTACTTCTGCGCAAAGATCTCGTCGAGGGACTCTTTCAGTATCCGGCGGTATTTCAGCCTGCTTGCAGGCACTTCCTTGCTCCCGTCGTGGATCCAGAGATTCATTATGCACGGGTCTCCCTGGTATTTTCCCATTTCTTCGCTTATCAGGCGGCAGCGTTTCGTGTGCTCGATCCAGAAATTGCGGATTCCGCTGTCCGGATTCGCCAGAGTCAGGTTCCCGCTCTTGGGATGGGAGAACGACGTGCTGTTGAAGTCGAGTTTCATGCCGTTCGCGGCAGCCCACTCCATCCAGGTCCTGAAATGTTCGGGAGCCACTTCGTCCCTGTCCACCACCTTGCCCTGGAAATCCCCGTATGTTTCGTGGAGGCTGAGACGGTGCCTGCCGGGAATCAGGGATGCGGCCTTCAGGATGTCGGCACGGAGTTCGTCGATGTTGCGTGCCTTTCCCGGATAGTTCCCGGTCACCTGAATGCCTCCCGAAAGGGCTCCGGCCTGTTTCTCGAAACCGGTGACATCGTCGGCCTGCCAGCAGTGCAGGGACAATGAAATCTTCTGCAAGGCATCCATGGCCTTGTCCGTGTCTACGCCGGCTGCGGCATAACGTTCCTTGGCAGCAGCGTAAGCCTGGGTAATAGTTGAATCGCTTAGCATAATCGTATTATCGTTTATTGATTGATTTCTATCTTGACTGATTTCCGTTTTGACCGAAAGGGGACTTGACGGTTCCGTCCATATCGGAGACTAAAGGGTCGAAGACCGGATGGACAATGAGGCTATCGCCCTCCTGTAATCCCACCTGTCGGCAAAACGGCCTGCGGCCTTCGCCTGCAGCATGCAGTTCCCTATGGCAGTGGCTTCTGCAGGGCCTTCCACTATTCTGACTCCCGTGACCTCTCCGGTCATAGCATTGAGAAGACTGTTCCGGACTCCTCCCCCTATGATATAAAGGCTGTCTATCCCGAACGGGGCGAGCCTTTTCAGATCCTCGAGCACTTCCCCGTACCTGAATGCCAGGCTGCGGAATATGCAGGCCACGGTCTCGGCATCACTGGCCGGCCTGCGTCCGGACTTCTCCATGCACAGTTCGGCTATCGTCCCGACCATACTCTCCGGATTCGCCAGTCTCGGGTCATCAGGATTGACGGTCACGTCGAAGCCTGCCCCTTCCTTTGCCATTTCCATAATTCTGGAGTAGCCGTAATCATTGCCCTTGCGCTTCCACTCTTTCCTCGACTGTTCGAGAAGCCACATTCCGGTAATATTCTTCAGGAATCTCGTCGTCCCCTCGACGCCGCCTTCGTTGGTGAAATTCTTTGCGGCTGCATCGCCGTTCAATATCGGCGCCTCGGTCTCTATACCCATCAGGCTCCACGTCCCGCTGCTCAGGTATGCGAAATTTTTCTCCGTCGCAGGCACCGCAGCCACGGCAGAAGCGGTGTCATGCCCTGCTACGGCCACCACTTTCACCTTTCCGAGACCCGTAAAGTCCGCGAGGCTGTCCGTCAGCTCGCCTATGACTGTCCCCGGCATCACTATCTCCGGGAAGTGTTCCCGAGTGAGCCCCACTGCGGCAAGCAAGGCGCTGTCAAAATCTTTCGTCACCGGATCCAAAAGCTGGGACGTGGATGCGACAGTATATTCGCAGACCATATTCCCGGTCAGCATATAGCCCAGCAGGTCAGGGATGAAGAGCAGCTTGCCGGCATGTTTCAAGGGAGAAAAGCCCTCCCGGTCCTGACGGTAAAGCTGGAAAATACTGTTGAAATTCAGAATCTGTATGCCGGTTTTCGCATAAAGGACATCTTTGGGGACAATGCCGTAGAATTCTTCAGGCGCCCCGTCCGTGTAAGGATCCCTGTATGCTCTCGGAAGCCCGAGGACCGTCCCGTCCTCTCCGACAAAGCCGAAATCCACTCCCCAGGTGTCTATACCGATGGAGTCGGGCCGGCAGCCTTCAGCCGCGCATTTGGACAGGCCCTCGACGACGGAGGAGTAGATTGCGAAGATGTCCCAATAGTATTTTCCCGAGACATTGAGAATGGCATTCGGGAATCTGTGGACTTCCCTGAATTCGAAACTGCCGTCATTTTTCATCAGGCCGGCCACAACCCTGCCGCTGGTCGCGCCTATGTCTACAGCCACATAGCAATGCGCTCTTCCGGATACGTCACCTTTCATTTTTGATTATCGTTTAGTGTCGGTAAAATGCGTTTATACAAGTTCGAGGCAAAGATAAACCTTTGAAACCTATAGTAAGTTTAGGTTTCTGACCGAAACTATACGATTTTTGGAAAGCGGCGGGATTTTCCGCAAGGTCAAGACTGAAGCGGCAGGGAGACAGTGTCCAGAAGCAGAAAATCCGTGGCAGGAAAATGCTTGGAAAGAATGTCGCGGACATAGCCTTCCGTGTCATTGCCGATAATCTTGTCGTCTTCGGCCGGGAAACGGTTGTACACCAAGGTGTGGAGGGAAATGTTCCGCCTCTGGACGGCTTCCAGACTCAAAAGCAGGTGGTTTATGCTGCCGAGACGGCCCGAAGTGACGAATATCAGGGGATAACCGTGGTCCGCGATGTAGTCTATGGTGAGATAATCCCTTGTAAGAGGTACCATCAGGCCGCCTGCGCCCTCCAACAGCACCGCGTCATAATTCGCGGCAAGGGCCCGGGTGGCAGCTTCGATCTTTTCGAAATCTATCGCACGGCCGTCTATTTCCGCCGCCAGGTGAGGCGAGCAGGGATAGCTGAATATCTCGGGCATGGTCAGTCCGCATTCGTCCTCGGGCAGCATCCCGCACCCCATAATCCGCCTGTGGAGTTCTATATCCTCCGAAAACCCTTCATTGCCCGTCTGGACAAGTTTCTGGGTTATCGTCCTTATACCCTTTTCATTCCACAGCCCGGCCATATATCCGGTCGCATAGCTTTTCCCGATACCGGTGTCGATTCCGCTTACAAAATATACATTCCCTTTCATATCCCAACGTCTTTCGCAACGGCACAGGCACAATAGCCTGTCAGCACAGTTCGCCTGCAATTTTCACCAATGCAGATGTCAGTTTCGAGAGCTGTTCGGGAGAAATGATGTAAGGAGGCATCACATAGACCAGCTTCCCGAACGGCCTTACCCAGACACCCTCTTCAACGAACCTTTTCTGCATAAAGGCCATATCCACAGGCCTTTTCACCTCGATGACCCCTATTGCCCCGAGCACCCTGACATCATTTACCGAAGGCAGTCCTGCCGCAGGTGCCAGTTCTTCCTTAAGCTGCGCCTCTATCGCGCGGACTCTCCCCTGCCAGTCGGAGGCCAGCAGCAGTTCCGTCGACGCCCTTGCCACGGCACAGGCAAGCGGATTCCCCATAAAGGTGGGCCCGTGCATAAAGGAGTGCGGTTCATGCGCTGAAATCGTGTCGGCCACCTTTGAGGAAGCAAGTACTGCCGAGAAGGTCATGTAGCCGCCTGTCAGAGCCTTGCCTATGCACATTATGTCCGGTTCCACCCCGGCATGTTCCCAGGCGAAAAACTTCCCGGTCCGTCCGAACCCCGTAGCTATCTCATCGAAAACCAGCAACATATCATACTCCCTGCATAGTGCCGCCGCTTTCCGGAGGTATTCCGGATGGTAGAACCGCATGCCGCCGGCCCCCTGCACCACAGGTTCAAGAATCAGGGCAGCGAGTTCTCCGTGATGCTTCTCGATGGTTTCCTGCAGCGGAAGTATGTCGTTTTCAATCCATTCCCCGTCGAAACGCGACTCGGGAGCAGGGACAAAATGCCTGACCGGGAGGGCGGAACCGAAGAGAGAGTGCATCCCCGTCACCGGGTCGCACACCGACATCGCATTCCACGTGTCGCCATGATAGCCGCGCCGGATGGTCACGAAATTCGTCTTTTGCGGTTTCCCTGCCGCGAAATTATACTGCACGGCCATCTTCATGGCTACCTCCACGGCCACGGAACCGCTGTCGGCATAGAAAATCTTGTCCATGGACGGCGGTGCTGTCTTCAGAAGCAGTTTCCCGAGTTCCACAGCCGGTTCGTGCGTCAGGCCTCCGAACATCACGTGGGACATCTTTCCCAGCTGGGCCTCTGCTGCGGCATTCAGAACCGGATGATTGTAGCCGTGTATCGCGCACCACCAGGACGACATCCCGTCGACAAGACGTGTCCCGTCCTCCAATATTATTTCGCAGCCTTCGGCCCTGTCCGCCTTATAGACAGGCAGGGGATCCGATGTAGAAGTATAGGGATGCCACAGGTGCTCCCTGTCGAAACGGTCGCAGCCTGTCATTTTACGAAAAGATCGTGCGGGACAAAGCCCAATTCCCTGACAGCCTTGTCAGTATTGTAGAAATTGTTTATCATCAGGATATCCGTATTGGTGCGGGACACCTCTGTTGACACTCCGCATTTCGCCAGAAGGTCTCCGGCACATCCTGCAAGGCGCAGCAGACAGTTCGGAACGGTGACATACAGCCTTTTCACCTTATACTCCTCCGCGATTTTCCGGAAAAGCCCCTTATAGCTGTAGTTCTTCCCGCAGATAAGGTAGCGCTCGCCGGAGACGCCCTTTTCCATAGCCAGTACCATTCCGCGTGCAGCCTCTTCCACGTCGATGACATTCTTCCCTCCTTTCGGACAGAAGATTACGGAGGATTTCCTCACCATTCCGAACACCCTGTTAGACCCTTTGTCGGAGCCGTATTTTCCTATCATAAAGGTAGGGTTCACCACCACTGTCCTCAGCTTGCCGGCATATTCCAGAGCCGCATCTTCAGCTTCCTTTTTGCTGCGGGCATACAGGGAAGAGGTGAAAGGATATGCCATCGGACGGTTTTCGTCCGCCCCGTAACCGATCGTATTGGCAGTGCTCACATAGACGAAAGTGTCCACGCCGTTCTCCACGGCAAGGTCGAGCAGAGTCCGCGTCGCCAGGACATTCACCTTTCTGAAGACTTCATAGTCTTTTTCCGACTGGGAAGTCATTGCCGCGACATGGAAAACCTTGTCGCACTTGGCCATTATCGGAGCCATAGCGTCCCGGTCCTTGAAGTCTGCCTCGACGATTTCGACATTGCCGGAAGTCTCCCCCTTGTAGGATTTTCCCTTTCGCACTGTCCCGATCACGCTGTAGCCTGCAGCGGCCAGCTTTTCTATGATATTGGTCGCCAGCATTCCGTTGGCACCTGTTACGAGTACGGATTTTCCCATTATATTGTCATTTAGGATTGTCGTCTGTTGCAACTACAGTTCATTCTTGCGCACCGACCGCGACATCAGCTCTCCGCGAAGGTACTCCGGGAGCAGCTTTATCAGATGGAAAGACAGTGAATTGAACTTCCCCGGCACGATTACGCGTGTCTTCCTGAACATTTTCCTTACGCAGATTTTCGCCACCTTTTCAGGAGAGACGGACAGCGTCCTGCCTATCCAGCCCTGTCTGTTGATGCGTGAGATGATTTCCTTTTTGGTCGGCATCGGTCCGAGCACGGCAAAACTGACCGAAACCCCGTACGGCTTCAGTTCCGCCCTCATCCCGAGCGAAAAATGTTTTACGAAAGCCTTGGACGCCGGATATACAGTCTTGTAGCCGGTAGGTATCAGGCCTGCCATGGAGGAAATATTCAATATGTACGAACCTGCATTCCGCTTCAGGTTTTCGACCAGTTCGTGAGTCAGGATGCTCATAGCTACGACATTGACCTGGATGATGGTGTCCACGTATTTCAACGGCACCTCGTCGAACCTCCTGCTGCCCCCGAGCCCGGCATTGTTCACCAGAACAAAGACGTCGTATTTCCCGTTCACCATCCTGGCGAAATCTATCAGAGCCTCCTTGTCCGCCATATCGAACTCGAAGTACTCGCTGGCAGTCCCTTCCGCCCTGCACGCAGAACATACCTCAGCCAGATTCTCCCCGGGAAGCGCAGTCAGCAATGTATTGATCTTCCTTTTGGCCAGTTCGAGAGCGATACATCTTCCCAAACCGGTGCTCGCCCCTGTGACTACCGCGTATTTCGACATACTACTATTCAATTAATATCAGGTCCGTTAATATCAAGCCGGCCCGCAAAGATACACAAATAAATTATTTTTGACATTCAAAGAATAAATCTTATCTTTGCATCCGCTTTTTGCGGCCTCTGTGCCGCCCGGCATCACACAACGGCCGGTCCGGTAGCTCAGCTGGATAGAGCAACAGCCTTCTAAGCTGTGGGTCTTGGGTTCGAATCCCAACCGGATCACAGGTTAAATAATTGAATTTCAAGCAGTTGCAGAAATGTAACTGCTTTTCTTTTTACCCTTTTCAAGCCAGCCTATCCCCTGTTTAAGACACTTCTATGGCATCCATGTAAACTATATGTAAACCAGAAATGACATGTTAAATACCTCAGTAGAAGTGATTTGCTACAAATCAAAAAGGTTGAAAGACGGGACTTTCCCTCTTATGCTGAGAATTACAAAGGCAGGAAAAAGGAAGTATGTAGCACTTGGAGTTTCAGTTGAAGAAAGACACTGGGACTTTGAGAAGAACAAGCCCAAAAGAAACTGCCCAGACAAGGAGCTGATTGAAAAACTGATTATTGCAAAGGAAACAGAGTACAGGGAAACTGCACTTGAACTGATGGCAAACAGGAGAGAGTTTACAGCCTCATCCCTTGCGGGCAAAGTGGAGAGAAAGGTCAATGCAAAGACAGTCAAGGAGATGTATGAAAAGATTATGAATGACCTCTCTGCTGGTGGCTCATTGGGCAACTACACCATTTACAGGTATTCCTACAATTCCCTTATGAAGTTTACTCACAACTCTTTGGATATTCCATTCATGGATATAGATGAAGAATGGCTGAAAAGATATGAGAAATGGCTCAGGAGGACATGCAAAGATACAACAATAAGCATCCATTTCAGGACATTGAGAAGTGTGTTCAACAAGGCTCTTGAAGCAGATTTGATAAGAGAGGAGAGCTACCCCTTCCAAAAGTTCAGACTGAGCAGATTTGATGTTACCACAAGGAAAAGGGCAATAGGCAAGGAAGACATACTGCGGATAATGTCCATAGACCTTGCTGGAGCTGAATTTTATCTCCAGCTGGCTAAAGACATCTTCCTGTTCAGTTATTTTGGGGCAGGCATAAACTTCTCTGACATATCACTTTTGAGATATTCGGACATAGTGGATGGGAGAGTACATTACATCAGGAAAAAGACTGGCAAGCCAATAAGTTTTCCTTTGCTTGAAGATGCCAGAGCCATAATTGAAAAATACTCAAAGGAAAGGCATAGCAGTGCAGATTACATCTTCCCCATTCTTGACAGAAAGGTGCACAAGACAGAAATGCAGAAAAGGAACAGAATCCACAAGGTCATAGGACATGTGAACAGGCAGCTGAAAGTTCTTGGAGAAATGGCTGGGATAGAGCATCTTACCACCTATGTTGCAAGACATTCCTATGCCACGGTGCTAAAGAGGGCTGGAGTGAGTGTTGAACTTATATCAGAAACACTTGGGCATTCAGACTTGAGCACTACCCAAATTTATCTTGACAGCTTTGAGAACAGTCAGATAGACAAGGCTATGGAGAATCTCAAATGAATTGGCATACACTATTACCCTATTACCCTATCCCCTGTAATCAATGACAGATTATGGGGGATTTGCTTTTCATTATGGATGTAATTTGGTATATTGCGCACTTAGTTATATATAATAATATTACTGAAATATGGACAATAACACTGAACCTGACAATAAGGATATACCAGACAACTCATCAGACCAGCATATCTCTCCTAATGAAATAGGTGAACTTCCAACACCTGAAGAACTTGCAGAATGGGCTGCCAATATTGATGAATGTGAATCAGCAGGCTTTTTTACAGGAGGCAATACATTTGTGACTGCACAGCCTGAAGCTCAAACTCAGGAGCAGTTTGACAGAAAACCTTTTGAAGTAAAACTTCTTAATATGGGTTTCACAACAGAAAAGATTGCCCAAATGAGTGATGATGAACTGAAAGAAGCAGTTGAAGCCAATACGGAGTTTGAGCCTGAATTTGTCTTTGGAGGAGGACTGACAATCTCAAAAGAGGCTGAAAATGCCAATGCAGGAGCAGAGAGCAACAATACCCCAAGTGTACCAGCACCCAAAGAGGACAATGACAAGGCAAAACAACCTGTACAAGATACCAATTCTGAGGTCAAGGATAGTCCTGAAGTAACAGAGATTCCTGAAGGCAAGAACATTTCAGCAGTCTTCACCTCTCTGCCAAGCGGAATAATAGAATGCCAGTTGCCTGACATTGGAGCAATCACACTTGAGATGCAGACAGAAAGGACATCTGTAATAGTATTTCCAAGCAAGGCTGCCTTGCAGAATGCAAAGAAACAATTTTCTGACTCCGGGCAGTTTGATACAACAACAGACCCTGTGCTGAAGAAACTTGAAGCGCCTGAGCTAAAGGGTATGAAATTGTTTGCAATTCCTGAAGTAACAGATGATTTGTTTGCTTTGCTTGACAGGTCAAAGATAGACTTCTTTCTGATAATACTTGACTTTGACATACTGCAGGGAGAAGCATCATACAGGGAAGCTGTATCAACAATGTATGATGTCTACACCAGACATCCGAAAGACAGAAGATGCATAATCACATCAGATGCAGGGGCATTCTCTGACCCAAATATGAAAAATGAAAAGAGATATATCTTAAAAGGAGGGAATGCCATCAAGAGAAAACCGGAGATAATCTCCTGCAGGAACATCACACTTGCACTGAAAAGGGCAATAGAGGGCATCAGAAGGCCAAAGGAGATAGCAGTGCTGTACAACTCAGTCCAGCAGTCAAGGCTTGCCATTCTCAACCTCAAGAAAAATTATCAGAATGAATGCGGCATAATATGCAGTGAGGCATCCAAAGATGAGGCTGGAGAGTTCTACATTGACAAAGAGCTTGACCCTCAGGAAAAGAGGATAACATTTTATACAGGGCAGAATGTCATACCACCGGCAGACAAGCCATTTGCACTCATCATTGTGTCAGATGCCTCAAGAGGAAGCACCACATTGTCTGTAAAACAGATAATCAAGTTACAGGATGCCATTGGGGGCAATGAAAGGCTGACAAGGGACATCATAATATACAACACATTCTATTGCCACCCCAAAGACTGGGAAGCATCATTTTCATCATTCATTGAAAGGGGCAACAGGGTTGCAGTGCTGCTCAATGCCACAGAAGCACTTGCCAAAGATGACAAGTCACTTGGGAGATTCTTCAGACCAATAAGGAGGATAGTACAATACAAGGTGGGCATCAGGGGCAGATTCCAGCAGGTGAACCTGTTAAGACAGGACTCTGCAAAGGAATGGAAGCCAGCATATATGGCAATAGACAGTCTTTTGGTGAGGACAAGGATGCTTGAAAACCTGTATTCAAATCCACACAGGCTTTCTGATGCACTGAAGGCATATTACCCTGACCTGAGATACAGAAGTCCTGAAGATGAACCGGAGGAAGTTCCTGAAGAACAAAGGGACATAGAGAAATCAGAAAAGAGGAAATCACTTGACAGGGCAGCAGACAGCAGAATCAGGGAACTGGACAGAATTCTTGCATTGGAGATGTCAGGAGAACTGGAGCCAACTGTGATGAACAAGGAAATCTCCAGGGGAAGGAGCTCCAAAAGGAAAGTATGGAGAGAGTTCCAGAGGATATATCCATATCTGCCAACTGAAGAAGCAGTATATCATCTGAAAAAGATTAAGTCAGGGAACAGGATAGGCTTCAAGAACCTGAACAACTCAATAATGTTCTGGGCACTTGATGATGAGCATCCACTCAAGCTGGCAGTATGTTCAGCTTTCAAGGCTGGGGAAAGATACACCAGCAAGGAAATAAAGGAGAAGATGTCCCCTATAGTCAAATACCACTTCAACAGGGACATAATGGCAGAAGAGGCAGGGCAACAGCAGGGCACAGAGGCTCGAACACAGACTGCTGACAACACATTTGACATTCATGGTCTGACAACAAGTGAGCCCAAGCCAAAGAAGAACACAGGCAGACAGGCTCAGGGCAGGAAACTCATAACCCTGTTCAAGAGCTTCCTCAATGCAGAAAGACCGAGGGATGTGTATGTCACAGCCAATGAAAGCCCATACCAGACACATTGCAGGAGGATAGCAAAGGATGACAATGACCTGATGCAGTATTTCATACTTTAGTTATGCGCACTTAGTTATATAAATAATTTTATATATAACTTATGATAACAAGAGGACACAAGGCAATTATCTTATGTCCTCTATATTGTCTTATATGTGCTTGTCAAGCAGCAATCCTGTATTTAGGGGAAAGAATTACATATCCCGGTAGTGTAAACTAAACTGTGTCAAGTTATATTTCGGAGCTGTTTAGGGATATTGAAGGTTCCCAAACAGCTCCGCTAAGTTATCAATATCGTCAAAGAACTCCAAACAAAAGATGTTGTCAGGCTAAGATCCTGAACCT
>CASFLY010000106.1 GCA_949295645.1 uncultured Bacteroidales bacterium
CACGTCCGCCACCACTTGCATCCTGGTCAGGTCTGCCGCAATGGTAAACAGGGTAGGGGTCTCGAAGCCTGCCGCAACGGTCTGTCCCTCTTCCACGGCCCTGTCGATGACCACCCCGTCTATGGGGGACGTGATTATGGCATAGCTGAGATTCCTTTCGGCCTTGCCGAGGGCGGCTTCATTGCTGTGCAGGGTACTTTCAGCCAGACGGTATTCGTAAAGCGACTGGTCGTATTCCGATTCGCTTATCAGATTTTTCTCCGCCAGCTTTTCGTCCCTTTCGAAATTTTTTTTCCTGTATTCGTATTCAGCCTTGCTTCCTTCGTATGCCGCCCTGGCGGAAGCCAGTTCGCTTTCGAGGGTGACCTTGTCCATTTCGGCTATCAGCTGTCCTTCCCTGACTGTGGAATTGTAGTCGACATAGATCTTGTCGATGATTCCGGACACCTGTGTGCCGACTTCGACTTCTGTGACTGGCTCTATGGAACCGGTAGCCGTCACGGAATCGGATATGTCACCGTATCTGACCGTCACCGTGGCGTAGCTGATGCCGTCCCCGTCAGGTTTCCTGTCTGTCAGGCTGAAGATGACCGCAGCCGCGATGACGATTGCTGCGGCTATTGCTGTCAGCCGGATTGCTTTTTTTCGTGTCATTGTCTCTGATATATTGTTTTTCTTGTCTTTCCGGAGTTGTGGTGCAGGTTTTTCTTTTCCTGTCACAGGGAGAGCCCTTCCTCATTGTAGTATTTTAGAAGCTGGATATTCAGAATTGCCATATACTTGGCCTGCAGAACTTCCTGCCTGGCATTCGAAAGGTTGTTTTTTTCTGTCAGCAGCTCGACCGTGTTCTTCATCCCGAGACTGAACTGTTCGCTTGCGAGTTCGTAGCTGACAGCGGCGCTTTCCTCCTTGCCTTTTGCCGCTATGAACTGTTCCTGAGCGGAAGTGGCGTCCATCCAGAGGGTTTCTATTGTCTTATATAGGTCTTTCTGCTTTTGGGTCAGTTCCAGCAGGCTGATGGAGTTCTGTATCCTTGCCTTCTCGACGGCGCTTTTATTCTGTCTGTTGCTCGTGATGGGAATGCTGAGTGTCAGCCCGATCGAGTTGTTCCACCCGTTTTTGATCTGCTCGGTGAAAGTGAAGTCCGTACCGGACGTGTGGTTCGTCCCGATGCCTGCGCTGAGACTGATTGAGGGCAGGTAGCCGGCACGGGCGATGGCGATGTCGAGTTCCGATGCGTCGATGTCCAACTGGCCGGACAGGATTTCCGGACGGGAGGCGAGCGCGGTGGAATAGACCGAAGCCTTGTCCGGAATGATGGAAAGCACGGCTTCGTCGGAGATTTCCGGGATATACAGGTTCATCTCCTCATCGAGTTCGAGAAGCTGTTTCAGCTGGAGACGGTAGTCCTGAAGAGTGGCTTTGGAGGTGACAAGGTTGTAGTTGTCGCTGCCGGCCTGCGCCTTGATCTGTGCAAGGTCGGCTTTGGAGATGCTTCCCGCAGAGAAGAGTTCCTGTCCGCGCACGAGTTCCGCCCTGCTCACAGACAGGGTGTTCTCACAGGTCTTTACGGCTTCTTCCGTGTAAAGGATCTGGAGATAGAGCCTGATGATTTCTTCTTCAATGCCTTTTATGGTTTCTTCAGTGCCGAGACGGGAGATTTCGCCGTTGATTTCCTGCAGACGGATGTTTTTCCTGTTTTCACCGCCTTTGTAGACGGTCCATCCCGCATTCAGCCCGTAATTTCCAGTGTAGCTTGTTCCGGATCCGGAAGTGATGATTTCAGTACCGCTGACGGTGGAGCCTGAACTCCTGAACGGCCTGTTGATGATGCTCTGGCCTGCGGAAAAGGATAGAGTAGGGAACAGTGCGGCCTTAGCCGTTTTCAGATCCGTCTGCGCGGATTCTTCGTTCAGCCTGTTCTGCCGTATGGTGATATTGTTTTCGACGGCGTAGTCGATACAGTCCTGCAGCGTCCATATTTTCCCCGCTGCCGGAGAATCCTGTGCAGACGCGGTACCGCACCACAGTCCCATATACATAAGGAGCATTCCTGTTGCGAGGAATGCTCCTGTCTTGCTGTTGCCTTGCATAAGTTTTTGAATCATTCCCTATTTTTGCAAGGCAAAAGTAAGTTTCGTCGATTAATATCGACAAAACTTCTGGACGAACCGTTTATTTGTCCGGACGAAAAAATCTCCGTATCCCTATGCGCCGAGAGTGCGGCCCGGGTATTCTTTCAGTCCTTCCTCAAGACAATCCAGCGCCTTGACCAGATCCGGCACGCCGAGGGCATACGAGATGCGGGCATGATTCAGCCCCTTGCCCGGAGTCTTGTAGAAAGAAGCCGCGGCCGTGATCATAGTAGTCTCGTTGTTCAGGCGGAATGTCTCGAGCATCCATTTTGCGAAATTTTCCGTGTTGTCCACAGGAAGTTCGGCTATGGTGTAGAATGCACCCATAGGAAGAGGTGTGAATACCCCCTCGAAACTGTTGAGCCTGTCTATCAGGTAGTCCCTCCTGCGGATATATTCATCGCGAACTTCCTTGAAATACTCTTTTGGTGTGTCGAGTGCCCCGATCGCGGCATACTGTCCGAGAACCGGCGGGCAGAGACGGGCCTGGGCGTACTTCATTGCGGCTGCCATTACGTCCTTGTTGTGGGATACTATGCAGCCGATACGTGCACCGCAGAGATTGTATCTCTTGGAAACGGAATCCACGAGGATGACGTTCTGCTCGAGTCCGGGGATGTTCATGGCCGAGAAGTGAGGCTCGTCGGAATAGGTGAATTCCCTGTACACTTCATCAGAGATGAGGAAGAGGTCGTGCTTGCGTGCCACTTCGCCGATGGCGAGCATGTTTTCCCTGGAATAAAGGGTGCCGCAAGGGTTGCCGGGGTTGCAGACGAGAATCGCCTTCGTCCTGTCCGTGATGGCTTTTTCGAATTCTTCTATGTCCGGTACCTGGAAACCTTTTCTGATGTCTGTAGGGATCGCTTTCAGGGTAAGGCCGTTCATGAAGGCGAATGTGTTGTAGTTCGTGTAGAACGGCTCGAGAACGATCACTTCGTCGCCTTCGTTGCAGGTGATTTCGAGGGCCATATTCACGCTCTCGCTTCCCGCTACGGTCACAATCAGTTCGGAAACGTCGATGTCGATTCCTATGCCTTTATAATATTTGTCGACAAGTCCTTCGCGAAGCTCGATCAGTCCGGCAGAGTTCGTGTAGGATACATTCTTCAGTTTCAGGTTCCTCACCGCGTCGAGGGCGCAGTCCGGGGATTTTATGTCTGGCTGACCGATATTCAGATGATATACCTTTACACCCTGCTTCTTCGCGGCATCCGACAGCGGAACGAGTTTCCTGATGGCGGAAGCAGGCATCTGCTGAGCTTTCAATGAAATACTTGCCATAATGTTTCGTTTAGTTAAATTTGTTAATTCGTAAGCCAACAAAGGTAGGAAATATTTCTGAAATTTTCGGAGAAATGCTTACCTTTGTCGGTCTATTTGTAGAAAAATGTTGAAAAACGGCGTAAATATCCAGGCTGTCATTCTGACTCTGCTGTCTCTGTCCGCCTGCCACCATGAAGACGTTTCCGAATTCATTCCGGTTCCGATAGTCGGGACTGCGCTTTCCGATACCTCTTCCGTATGGTACAAGGCGGCGGGAAATGCCCCGTCGGGAGGAAAGGACGGAGCCATTGCCATCTTCGGCGGCTTCGACGAAACTGCGGTGCTGTCGGAAGTCCTGCTGACGGCGGACATTTTCGACAACATAGACGGGAAACAGGAGCCGGATGGTCTGCCGGATTTCGCCGGAGAGACCGTAATGCCGGTATTCGACGTGGTGAATGCCCCATATCCGGGCTATTTCGGGCAGATG
>CASFLY010000107.1 GCA_949295645.1 uncultured Bacteroidales bacterium
CGGAGAGCACCGAAGTGTCTATATTCGAGTATTCTGGGCCGAAATTGTACTTCCGGATCGACCGCTGTGCTATCCTCAGACTGTCGCCTTCCACGCCGACCGGACAGACGGCGGTGCACTTCCCGCAGAGCAGGCATTTGTCGCTTATCTCCTCGATCCTCTCCTCGTTGTTGCGCCTGATCTGACGGTTCAGGTAGACTGTCGTATCCCTGATGTTGCTTTTTCTGATACCCATCGGGCAGGCGTCGATGCAGAGACCGCAGCTCGGGCAGGAATAGACCTGGGCCCTGGCAAATCCCTTGCGTGCGTTTACTATCCTTATTCCGGCGTTGCGCAGGGGGATGAGCAGGATTTCCGTAGGGATATGCATGTACCTCGTAAACGGAAGGACGAAAAAGAATATCCCGAGGGCGCAGGAATAGGCCCACCAGGCCGGGAGCATGTTGGCGTGGTTGCTCAGGAACTCGGTGAAGACGTAGTTCAGGGACTTGGTAAGGAAGGAGCCTCCGCTGATGTCCGCCGTAAACGACTCCGCTATGAGCCTGAGCGGGAAAATGGCCCAGAGCGAATAAAGGCCGACAAGGTCGAGAAAACTCGGGTTGGTGGTCCTGCGCATTCCGAAAAACCGCGAACGTACCCGTTTGATGATGGCCAGGACTATGCCGCTGAGCACGACAAGCAGGAAAAAGTCCATCAGGAAGAAAATCAGGGAGCCTTTCATCGTACTTTCCGTCTCTGCCACGAAATAGCGGAAGAAGATAGGGTAGTAGAGAGCCTTGGCCCCGAGATTAGAGGTGTAGAGCAGAACCTCGATATGCCCCACGAGGATGAGCATGAACCATCCGAAGGCTATGCTCGAGTGCATGTAGCCGAGGAGTTTGTTCCGCTTCCACAAGTCCACGTGTATCAGACATTTGAGGAAAATGTCCTTGATGTCCTTGATGAGAATGGACGGAGTCACGAGCGACAGGAAGAAGCGTTTCCTGTCCTGGGCCGGGAGTTGTTTTATGATCCTTATCATCCCTACGAGACAGTAGGTCAGGACAAAGAGCATCCCGCACACGAACGGCAGGACGAAATCGTTGTATCCGGTCAGAAATCTCTCTCTCATTTCGCTTCCTCCCCGTACAGTCTGCAGATGGACAGTATCAGATGCCTGGTGTTGATGCCGCGCGGGCAGACCATAGTGCATTTCCCGCATAGCATGCAGTTTTTCATCATCGGCACCACATCCTTTTCCTTGCCCCGCTGGAGGGCGAGGATGACTTTCCGTATGCTCATTCCCGAAAATCTGTTCGCCGGACAGGTGGAAGTACATGAACCGCAGGCCATGCATTTGTACACGTCAGGCTCGATACTGTGCAGTTTCACGAATTTCTCCGTGTCCACATTATCCAGATTGATAGCCGAACTCGGCGATATTTTGAATCCGAAATCCATTTATGACCCGTATTTATATGAAGACGGCTCCGTCATTTCATATTCTTTATATAAAGGTGGACCTTCAGGGCTGCAGCACGTGCCTCGGCGAGTGTCTCGGGCACCGTTTTCGGCCCCGTACAGGCTCCGGCATAGAATATCCCGTCCCTCGGGGAATCGATGATGTCGGCGACATTGTCCTTCGATTTCAGGAATCCGTCGGAGTCGACAGGCAGTCCCACCATATTCGCCACTTTCGTGCTGTCCGGGTTGCACACCATACCGGCCATCAGGACCAGCAGGTCGAGAGTCA
>CASFLY010000108.1 GCA_949295645.1 uncultured Bacteroidales bacterium
CGGATGCAGGTAGAAATTGTTGTTGTAGAATTCCCTTGCCTCAGTGTCCGTCTCGGAAATATTGTCCTGATATACTTTGGTAAATGCAGAATATTCCGAACAGTGTCCTATAAACGCTGTAGTGACGTTGTTGTCTATGCTGTCGGAGCCCGCATCCATTTCCCCGGCCCCCTTTGCCGCCTCTTCGAGAAGCCAGGCTTCGATTGCGGTGCTGTCACCTGATGCCATAAGGCTGTCCCTGTAGGCCTTTTCCGCTTTTTCCGCCTTTTTCTGCTCGCGTGCGCTTTTGGACAGGAAGGTGAACGGAATCCTGTAGGACTGGTCGAGGAAAATCGTATTCTTTTTTATCCTGTTATTCGCATCCGACAGTCTGACAGAGATTTCCCTTGCATCCACCGTCGTGTCCCTGATCCAGAAATTGTCGACGATACCGCCGTTTTCACTCTTCTTTATACGGTTGAAGATGTAGCCTGCATTCATAAAATACCTCTTGCCGAGGTAGTTCGCCGCGGCTACGAATGTCCTGTTGTCGGTATCCTCGTTCTGGAGCATTCCGTTTCCGCCGAACCTGTCGTATTCGAGGGTGATGTTCAGTTCCGGCAGGATGTTCTGAGTCGTCATCACCCGCACGTTGCTCTCCTCTTTTTCGGAATTGGCGAACAGGGTGCCCCAATAGGCCAGTTCCGTGTACGGAGTCTTGGTGTTGTACATCGGCAGGGTCTCGGGAGTGTAGTTGTACACCATATAAGGTGTGTAGAAGAAGGCATTCTCCGCTTCTTCCCGCTTGAAAAAGTCGTAGGTCTCCGCAGGCGAGCCGATTACCCCGAGATATGTCGCGTTTACGTCATTGTGCAGGAACGGATATTCGGTGAAATGGTAATTGTATGTAGTGTCTATCTCCCTGAGCTCCAGATTGTTGAAATTTCTGTCATGAGTCCAGGACACTATCCGTTTGTATTGCATCGAGTCGGGGAGGACATAAGTGTTCAGAATCCTCGGGGTGGCCTGGATGACGCTGTCCTTGTACGCTCTGATGCTGTCTTTGCGTGCCAGGATGCTGTCCAATTCGATGAGTTTCTGCGCCGTTTTGCGTTCGATGAGAACCTTCTTCTGTTCCTTGCGGCTCAGCGAATTGAACCATGCTATCGAGTCCCTGACGGCTGTTTCCGTAGAATCCTTGAATACGAGGGAGTCGAGCCGGTGCAGTTCCAGGGAGTCTCCTGTGCTTCTGAGGGAATCCCTGACGTGAGCCCGTGTCGTACTGTCTTTCAGTGCAATGTAATATTTGAACCGGAGGGTGTCGGTATAGCGCAATGAATCGGGTATGACGATGGTATCTGCCGGATTTATCAGGGTGTCCGTGCCGGACAATGAATCCGTAACGGCCAAAGAGTCGTTTATGCCAAGAGTATCGTTTATGGCCAGTGTGTCTGTCGTCGTCAGGGAAGAGTCCGTGCCGGACAATGAATCCTCGGCCGTCAGGGAATCGATGACTGACAGAGTGTCAGTCATCGCGGCCGGTCCGGCAGTCAACCTGCCATATCGGCCTGCTTCGATGCCGAATGTCTGGACAGCTGCCAAGCCTGTCAGCACCATCGGGAACCATATTTTTGATATAAGGCTCTTCATACCGAGCCGGCAAAGGTAGGCAATTTTTTCAAAAAAACAAATTAATGCCCGACGCCTCCATTTCCCGAAGGGCTTTCCTGTGTCCTTCCAAGTCCACGTATCCCAATGCCTTGGCGAGCACGGTGACGTTTTTCCCCGCCTTTTTCAAGTCCTCGGCGGTAGCCCTGACGCAATATTCGGTCGCAATCCCGCACACGTATACATCCTCTATGTCTAAAAGCCCGAGAATCTCCGCAACGCTCTGTCCGGCCCTGTTCGTTCCCTCCCAGCCGGAGTACTGTTCCTGCTCCCGTCCGCAGCCCTTATGGAACGTCAGTTCTTCGGTCACGTACGGCATAAGCAGGTCGTGAATCGCACTTCCCCTCGTGCCCGTCACGCAGTGGGCCGGCCATTGCCCTCCGTTTTCAATGAATGAACAATGGTCTTGCGGATGGTGGTCGCAGATGAAAAGAATCGGGAACTGTCCGAAAATCCCGTCCTCGTCCTCTTCCGCCGGCACTGTTTTCCCGTCGATGAATGCAGCAGCCTCACGGACCGCCTCACGGGCATTCAGGCAGGCCATAGACCCGTCTATGAAATCGTTCAGCATATCCACCACGACAAGGGCGGATTCTTTCTGTTTAGATGTGGAATTCATTTATTTCGCGTGAAAGTTTATTGATAATGCCCATTTTCAGGTCATACAGTTCATCGGAAATGTCTACCTTGTAGTAATGCGGATTGATCAGGCGCCTTTCGCTCGGACTGAAATGCCTCAGAGTGCTGTCGTAGTACGCCTTGTTTTCGGAAAGCGTCCGTCTCGGACCGCATACCGCTCCTTTTTCCATCACTTTTTCCTGCAGGCGGAAAGCCTTGTAGCTTCCGGCATCGAAGGTCTTGAACTTGTACCTGTCGAATTCGTCGTATATCGTAAAGGTCTCTCCTGCGGTTATTTTCCTTTCTAAAGAGTCTCCGCGGAGACAGGTTACGTCCGCCTTGAAGATTTCCCCTGCTTCCGGGTCGTCCTTCATAATCCTGTAGGTGACCTGAAACCCCGGATTTATAAGCTTGGCCTTGTCTTCCGAGCGTTTCAGGACGGGTTCGCCGTCTATCTGCACCAGTTTGTAGACGTTCCCGAAGCATGGATTCGCCTTGCTGGTGGCTATGGCATCGCCCACTCCGTACGAATCGATGCAGGCCC
Source organism: uncultured Bacteroidales bacterium (assembly GCA_949295645.1). Classification (GTDB taxonomy): domain Bacteria; phylum Bacteroidota; class Bacteroidia; order Bacteroidales; family UBA932; genus Cryptobacteroides. Next base: position 2,810 of record CASFLY010000108.1, read on the forward strand.
CCTGCCTTTCGAGGTCCGAGATGATGTATTCGTCTAAGGAGTTGGTTGCGAATATCCTGCAGTTTTTCAGCCCGTGCCCGTCGAGGATACGGCGGCATTCGTATGAGAGGTAGGCGAGGTCTCCGCTGTCGAGCCTGATTCCGTAAGGCTGTGGGTAGCTGTCGTCTATGCCGTTGTCCCTGTAGGCCCGAATAGCATTCAGTATCCCGCATTTCAGGGTGTCGTACGTGTCTACAAGCAGTATCAGCGTCTCTCCGCGGTGGCTTTTGATATACGAGTCGAATGCTGCATATTCTCCTGCGACGGAGCATCCGAACGATGTGACATAGCTGTGGGCCATAGTTCCGGTGGAACCGCAGCCGAAGATGTCACCGGTAAGGATATTGGACGTATTGGAGCAGCCTGCTATGATGGCGGCCTTCGCCCCGTAGACAGCCGCCCACGGGCCGTGCGCCCTTCTCGAACCGAACTCGCTTACAGGCTTGTTCGTGGCCCTGCATACTCTCGACGCCTTTGTGGCGACAGCCATCTGGTGGTTCATGATGCAGAGCATGGGCGTCTCGAGTACCTGCGCTTCGATCATCGGCCCCTCGACTATGATGACAGGCTGGTTCGGGAAAACGATCTCACCCTCTCTCATCGCATATATGTTGCCCGTAAACTTCATCTGCGCCAGATACTTGCGGAATCCGGCATACTCTTCCCCCGGCAGGAACCTTTCGAAGAATCCTTCCGGCATTTTCCCCAGTCCTTCAACCATTTCAAGGACTTCCTCCACACCGCTGACCACAGCCCAGTTGTTGTTTTCCGGGGCTTTCCGGTAGAACAGGTTGAAGATGGCGGTCTTGTCCTTGAACCCGTTGTCGTAGAACGACTTTCCCATCGTGTACTGGTACTTGTCGGAGCAATAGGCGTTATTGAGCATCGCGATTCTTTTATTGTACATTCGGATATATTTTACAAATGTACTCTTTTTTCCGTACATTTGCTTTACGCATTTATAAAGTTAACGTGAGTTCGATGAATTTTAACTTGTTAAAAATCATCGAACTACCGCTAAAGGAGCAGAACAGTAGTTCTGCGACGAGCCCCCAGCGAGGGGGCGAATGGGGGTGGCGCCCCTTGAAAAGGGGCTGTCGCTACAGCGACTGGGGTTTAAGACA
>CASFLY010000109.1 GCA_949295645.1 uncultured Bacteroidales bacterium
CGATACTCTCGGCCGGTATGCCGTTCAGGATTTCGGCATTGATCTCCACTCCGTCGAGGATGTACAGAGGCTCCGTGCTTGCCCCGAACGTGGAAATACCGCGGATCCAGAAAGTCGCTCCGTCGGCACCCGGCTCACCGGATGCCTGGGTAGCTATCACGCCGGCTATGTTTCCGGCAAAGGATGTGGAAAGGTTGCTCGACGGGGTAACGAGGGCTCCCGGGTCGATGGACTCGACCGACGAAATCATGGTCTCTTTCCTCTGGGTCGTACCGAAAGCGACCACCACCGCATCTTCGAGAGACTGGGTGGACTCGTCGAGGGAAATGACCTTGAACACTATATTGTTTCCTCCGACCTTGAGCTGTTTGGTCAGATAACCTATGGATGAGACTGTCACGATTTTCTGCTCGGAAGGAATGGTAAGGGAATAGTTTCCGTCTATATCCGCCACCGTTCCGTACTGAGTTCCTTCTACATAGACAGCTGCGCCCGGGATGGGCTGGTTGTCCTCGGATGAAATCACTGTACCGGACAGGGTGATCTCTCCGCTTTGTGCAAGACCGTTCAGCAGCGCAATTGGGAATAATACACAGACCAGCGCCATCCTCCTGACCGCAGCCTGCAGGACGCGTGTCTCTGTCTTCGATTTTTGCATAGAAAAACTGAGTTAGTTAATTGTGTTGGTTAATAATTTTCTCTCGGCTATCTCCTTCCTTTCTCGGGGACGATATCCGGCATCGCAGGTTATAATTTGTTATAAAACTCGACAAATATAGCCCCCCCCCCGCGGAAAAGCGATAAAAAGGTACGATGTGTTAGCAAAATATATGTGGATTCAATTTCCGAATGCCTATATTTGCATCGGTAAATCTCTTGTCTACGGACATATCCGAGGTGACATCGCAGGTCATGAAGGAATAATTAAACTATCCGAGACAATGAAGATAAATCGTATTGCAATGGCAGCGGCAGCCGTGGCTGCATTAGTCGCTTCCTGTAAGGACATCGTGCCGCAAGCCTACGATCCCGGACTCTCAGTGGACAAATCCGAAATAGATTTCCGCTATGCAGGAGGGGATGCGGTATTGAAAATAACCTCGAGCCAGCCCTGGACTCTCGATTTGGGCGGCTGTGACTGGATCTCCCCGAGCATGACATCGGGAGAAGGCACGGCAAAAGTCATTCTGACCTCAGAAGTGTACCTGGACGAGACCAGTGACAGGGAAGCGGAACTCACCATCGTATCCGGAGAGGATTCCAACACCATTTATATCAGCCAGAGCCGGTACATACCGTATATAGAAGTAAGGGTCAACACCGGTACGGAAGCCGAGCCCGTGTGGGAAACGATGACCGAATGCGAAGTCGGCTCCGTCCTTACCAACCCCGAACAGAAGATCCGGATTCAGATAGAGACCAATTCCGCCTGGTCGATCGATACTCCGGCAGGAGTGACGGCAAGCAAGGAACAAGGGGGCGAAACCGCTCTCGTGGAGCCGGTGATAGAAACTGTCGAACTCAAACTCAGTTATGTCGCCGGCGGTCAGGAAGTCACCCTGTCGACGGTGAATTTCAAAATCGAAGGCGAACAGGCTGCCGCACTTTCCATAAGACAGACAAACCCGTACTCGAACTGTTTCGTCATCAACACCCCGGGAACATATAGCATTCTGCCTAACAAGCCTGACGGCACTCCTGTAAACGCCACATCCGCAACCTGGATGTTCGAAACCGAAGAAGGGCTCATTTCCGGGACCCCGCCTGTTCTTGCCGACGGGAAAATCACCTTTACCGTTGCCGAAAGCAATCTGCCCGATGTCCAGAAAGGAGGCTACGGCATCATCACCCTTATGAACGGAGACGAAGTGGCATACAGCTATGCCATCTGGTACACAAAGAAGCTGAGGGACATACAGATAGGAAACGACATCTTTTTGGACCGCAACCTTATGGCCTGGACGGACAACCTTCCTGCCGCGGATTTCGGAAACAAATCCGTTCCTGGGTCATACGGCTGCCTTTACCAGTGGGGCTGCAAGAATCCGCTCCCTTGTCCGTCGGAACAGGCCATAGCAGACATAGATAACGACAGGGAATCCGCCCATCATGACGATATGTTTACCGAAGACTACCTGCTGCAGGGGCACTTCAATACAGGGTTCAAAAATCCGGACGGCACTGCCTCTGTTTACTATTCCAACAGCAACTCGGTGCCTATGAATTCGGATTCCCAGACCAAATATCCCTGGCTTCTTATCGGGAGTCAATATGATTTGACCCAAGAGGAAAGATGGTCCGAGACCCGGAAAACTGTCGATGACCCGTGCCCTGCCGGATACAAAGTGCCTTCCATCGACCAGCTGGTAGCCATGTACTCGATCCTGGGCAACAGCCATACCCAGCCATTCTGGGATAACGGGATGGAGAACTGGTCCAAGGTATATACTCTGAACGGCGTGACATTCAGTTTCATGAATCCGGGAATCATACAGTATAACAAGAAGGGTGGTTCGAAGCCATGGCGTGACACCAGAAACACTGTCGGCTCTCCTGAAACATATCATTCAAGTTCCGGATTCCAAAGTGAATATGACGGCACTCCAGGTACAAACAACACCATCTGCTGCCAATTTTTATCTAACAGGGCTCGCATGGACAAATTCGACACCCGCGCGGCAGCCGCCATCCGCTGCGTAAAAATCAAACAGTAAGTAACTGGAATAAAACACTAACACTAAATAAATCGACAGAATTATGAAACAAGACAAACTGATGGAGTCCCTGCCTTACGAGGCTCCTCGAATGGACTGCATGGACTTTTCCGTCGAGAGCGGATTCGCCGCTTCTCCGGGAGAGCCGGTTGAAAACACTTTCGGCGATGCGCCGGATTACGGTTTGGGAGTGGAAGGATATTGATAAAAGGAGGCGAATTATGAAAAAACTTATTTTTTCCGCTGCCGCTCTTGCGGCCGTCCTCTCCGGATGTCAGATGACAGAGATGGAAGAGGCCACAGTACCTTCAAACGATTTCTTCAAGCTTCAGGTGAACATAGCCGAACCCGAGGGGAGCGGCACCAAAACGGTTCTTTCTCCCGAGGAGGGATACAAGGTGTCCTGGGATGAAGACGACGCCCTGTCGGTTCTGGTCAAAAAGGCCGACGAGTCATTCGTGAACTACAGGTTCGACAAATCCGCTTCAGGAGAGAACGTATTCGAATGCGAGGGTTTCGATCCTGCGGATGTGACGGACTACTATGTATTCTATCCTTACGATGAGGGATACGAGGCCGTCGATGCCGACGGTTATGGCAATGTGGCCGTCACCATAGGCTCCGCTGCCGACGGGACACAGACCGGAGAAGCCGCCGGTGTAAACTCCAATGCCCCGCTCTATGCCCGGGCAGAGGCCTCCGACGGGAGCATCACTGAAATCACCCTCAGCCATGTGTCCACCCTGTTTGCCATAAAGGTGCAGAACAACGCCGCTTCGGAAATCTCCGTGTCGGAAGTGTCCGTTGCCAACAGCGCGGATGCAGATATGACCGGGACATACCGTATCGGCGCGGACGGAGCCCTGAAAGGCGGGACGACTGCCAAGACGGCTGCAGTGACTGCCGCAGGCACAACGATAGCATCCGGCTCGTCCAAGACATTCTACGTCGTGTCGGCACCGTTCACCCTTCAGACGAATGACTACATCACCACTACCGTCACCACCAATCTCGGTAAAAAGACGTTCATCAACAAGGTGATGGAAGCCGGGGCAGCGTTTATGGCCGGGAAGTACAACCCTACCACGGTCAATGTCACCGACGGTTCCACTTACGTCAATCTCGGCGTGAAGGAAAATGCCGAAGATGAAGAGTGGACGGATGTAAATGTGGAAGAGGGATACCTGTTTACCGCAGGGGAAATGTTCGAGAACCCTGAACAGACGCTCACTGTCAGAATCGAGGCCAACTCCGCCTGGACCATCGAGGCTCCGGACTGGATCACCGCAAGCGCTATCCGCGGAGGAGAGACGGCAACGGACGAGACCCCTTGCTCCGATGTAGTCACCCTGACCATAGACAACACGGCTGTGAAGGTGACCGACGGCACGGATGTCCTGACTTCCGCCGTGAAGTTCATTACTGTCGACAAGACGGCTGTCATCAATGTCCGCCAGAAGAATTCCTACTCGAACTGCTACGTGGTCGACGCTCCGGGCACATACACCATCCCTGCAGGCAAGCCTGACGGCACACCTGTAAGCGCCACATCCGCGAGCTGGTTGTTCGAAACCGAAGAAGGACTCATTTCCACGGAGGCTCCGACACTTGCCGACGGGAAAATCACCTTTACCGTTGCCGAAAGCCAAAACTCTGATGAGAAGCAGAAAGGTGGCTACGGCATCATCGCCCTGATGAACGGCAGCGAAGTGGCATGGAGCTACGCTATCTGGTACACCAAAGAACTGAGGGATATTCAGATCGGAAACTACACAGTCATGGACCGCAATCTGATGGCATGGACCGACAATCTCCCGGCAGAGGATTTCGGCAACAAATCCGTTCCGGGGTCATACGGCTGCCTTTATCAGTGGGGCAGCAAGAACCCGCTTCCTTGTCCGTCGCAAGCTGCTATAGACGGAATTACAGAAAACAGATATATCGAACACCATGATGAGATGTTTACCGAAAAGTACTTTCTGAAAGGTAATTTCAATACCGGATTCAAAAATCCTGACGGAACGGAAGCGACATACTATAATGACTATGGCGACAACGATACCGAGCCGATGAGCGATGCCACACAGACCAAATATCCTTGGCTGTTTTGGAATAGCCAATATTCCAATACCGAGGCAAACCGCTGGTCCGACACTCAGAAGACTGTCAACGACCCATGCCCTGCAGGCTACAAGGTGCCGGCCTTCAGCCAAATGACAGAGATGCAATCACTCCTAAATAGTAACGGATGGTCCCAGCCGTTCAAGGATGACGGACAGGAGAACTGGTCCAAAGTATACACGATGAACGGAGTGACTTTCAGTTTCATGCATCCGGGCTGGGTCTACAATGACCATGGTACACCGTGGCGGCCAGAGAAATCTACCGTAGGTGTCGCTGCCGCATATCATTCAAGTACCGGATTTGCGGCTGAATGGGACGGTGCGTCATCCGATGACATTAACACTGTTTGCTGCTCAGCCATCTTCGACTGGGGGTCCCAGACGAAATACAACACGCGTGCTGCTCTGGCTGTCCGCTGCGTAAAAATGTAACATTCCCCTGACGGAATAACCCACCCGACAGGTATCGCCCCTTTGCACCCGCAAACCCGGCGATACCTGTTTTTATATTGCCGCCCACCCTCAACAACCCGGAATATTTGCAATGCCGGATGGAAAAAGAGGTTGGTCAAAAGGATTTTTTCCTTCGTGGGAATCGGGTATAAAAAGGCTCCGCTGGGGTATGGACAAAAAAAAAGGGGGCGGGTCAGATTTTGACTCGCCCTCCTTAGGTATTCCGTGTCGGATTACTCGGCCGGTGCGATGGCGCCCATAGGGCAGGCATCGGCGCAAGTGCCGCAGTCAACACAAAGTGCAGGGTCGATCTTGTAGATATCGCCCTCGCTGATAGCTCCTGAAGGGCACTCGGAAATGCAGGTGCCGCAAGCTACGCAATCATCTGAAATTTTGTAAGCCATTTTCCTATCCTTTAATAATAAATGTTTTTCTGTCTCCTGTGCCGGAGTATTTCCGGTCTCAAAACGAAAGGCAAATTTATCCCATAATTTTGAAAATTCCAACAATCACACGTCTTTATAGGCGAAAAATCGACTATCTTTGCACCCTGTAAACAGAAAGCCGTCCCGACATCCGAGGGGGTTCAGACGGACTTCAAAAAAAACGATGATGAAAAAATTTCTTCTCAGACATACGATATCGCTGCTCGTTGCGGTCGCCGGCATTGCCGCGGCTGCCGCTGAAATTTCCGCGCAGGAAAAAATCGGAGACATGGTGGAATTCGACAAGACTGTCCACAATTTCGGGGATGTTCTGCTCAGCGACGGGGCGCTCAGCTGCGTTTTCACGATGAAAAACATCGGCGAAAAGCCTGTGGTCATCTACAATGTAGTCACGTCCTGCGGCTGCACGGATGTCAAATGGACCCGCGAACCGATAAAGCCGGGCCAGAGCGGCACCATATCGGCGGTATATACGAACGACGAAGGCCCCTACCCTTTCGACAAGAGCCTGACTGCCTACATTTCCGGGCTCGGGAAGCCGGTCATCCTGAGAATCAGAGGTATAGCGCATGAAAAACAGTTGAGCCTCGAAGAGTTGTATCCCGAAAGGCTGCTCGCGGTCGGGATGAAAAGCCTGTCACTCAAATGCGGGAATATAGAACAGGGAGGTCAGAGAAGCGAAGAGACTGTTCTGGCAAACCTCTCGGACAAACCGGTCAGCGTTTCTTTCAGTGAAGTCTCCCCAGGCCTGAACCTCGAGACAAGGCCCGATCCGGTGCCGGCCAGGGGAACCGCAAGGCTCTGTTTCACAGTCTCGGCACAGAAAGGCATCTGGGGCAGGAACCTGTACCATGCCACACCCGTCATAGACGGGAAATCTTCCGGCAGGCAGCTGTCGGTCTACGCATTTACAAAGGAAAACTTCAGCGGACTGTCGGCCCGGGAACGGGCAGAGGGCCCCAAGCCCGTATTCAGGACCAACACCTGCACGACGGGAAAAATGAAATCCGGAACGACTGCACGGGCCGAATTCATATTCACGAATACAGGGAAAAACGATTTCATCATATACAAGGCGGACATCGACTGCCCTAAAGCCGGAATCACGCTCCCCGGAGCGGTAAAGACCGGCTGCGACGGGCATATCGGTATGACAGTGGACACGTCCGGAATGCCTTCTGGAGAGATGCTGGTCACCGCCACGCTTACCACCAACTCCCCGGCAAGGCCGATAGTCAACCTTTTCGTCACAGGCTGGATTGAATAAGCCATGATGCACCTGCTTGCCGACACTCTCAGGAACTCCGTACTCATCACCGGCATCGTGACGGTGATGATGATGCTTATAGAGTCCCTGAACATAGAGACGCGAGGTTCGTTCTTCACCGCACTGAAACGGAACAGGTTCGGGCAGATACTGTTCTCCGCCCTTCTCGGCCTGATACCGGGCTGCATCGGAGGCTTTGCCGCGGTCTCTCTCTATGCGGGCCGGATGATAAGCTTCGGAGCCCTCATAGCCATGATGATAGCCTCCTGCGGGGATGAGGCGTTTATGATGATAGCGATGGATCCCGAAAAGTCGCTTGTCATATTCGCCTGGCTCCTGCTCATAGCCGTATGCGCCGGAGTCCTTGTGGACTTCATATTCACGAGGCTGAAAATAAGGGACTTCCGGGATTCTGCACACGGCAGGATGACTGCTTCGCACAGATGCTGCCATCATTACGGCCACGAGGATGACGGAACCCTTGCGGCCGGTGCCGGCGGCTCCGGGAAAGGAGACGGATGCTCCGACGGGGACAAGGGCGGGAAAAAGAGAAAGCCGACATTCCACCGCGCGGCCATGTTCGCCGGGGTCGTCATCTTCATCGCGGCTTTAACCAGCGGTATTCTCGAACACGATCATGCGGGGGTACCCGAAACGCCGGATGGGAATTTCGACTTTCTCAGCGAGACCTGGATGCTGTACCTGTTCGCAGGGCTGAGTGTCATAGTCTCAGGATTCATCCTGCTGGCTTCGGACCACTTCATCGACGAGCATCTGTGGAAAGATGTCGTCAGACGGCATCTCCCGGTGATTTTCTGCTGGACTTTCGGCATACTGCTAATAGTGGAATTCGGACTGGGCTACGTGGATCTGAACCGGTGGATAAGCGACAATACCGCTCTGATGATACTTTTGGCGGCAGCAATAGGCATAATTCCCGAATCGGGC
>CASFLY010000110.1 GCA_949295645.1 uncultured Bacteroidales bacterium
AGGCGATACCGTAGTCGTCGCATTTGCGCACATCCCTCATCAGATTGTCGTTCTCGTACTGCACTGAACTGGTGTCGATGGAGACCTTGGCGCAGAAGTCCTTGAAGCCTTCCGGAAGTTCCGGGCTCCAGAGCACCGTCATATTCGGTTCCGGTGCAGGCCCGAGGTTGTAGAGCGTCTGCAGGAAGCGGAAGGAAGTCTTTGTCACCTTGCTCTTCCCGTCGTTGAACCGTCCTCCGATGGACTCGGTGATCCAGGTAGGGTCGCCCGCGAAAATGTCGTTGTAGGCCTGCATCCTGAGGTGGCGGACCATTCTGAGTTTCATGACCAGCTGGTCGATCAGCTCCTGTGCATTCTCCTCGTCAATAACCCCATGCGTAAGGTCGTATTCGATGTAGATGTCGAGGAAAGAGGAAACGCTTCCCAGAGACATGGCCGCACCGTCCTGTTCCTTGACAGCGGCAAGATAGGCCATATACACCCACTGCACTGCCTCGCGGGCATTGTATGCCGGCCTTCCGAGTTCGAGCCCGTAGTATTCTCCGAGCACCTTTATCTCGTTCAGGGCCTTGATCTGCTCGGCCACTTCCTCGCGAAGTCTGATCCTGTCCTCGGTCATCGGGCCGGTCAGGTTCCTGAGATCCTCCTTCTTTGCTTCGATAAGCCTGTCCGCACCATACAGGGCCAGTCTGCGGTAGTCACCGATGATACGTCCGCGGGAATAGTTGTCGGGAAGTCCCGTCAGGAAGCCCAATGACCTGAATTTCAGGATTTCTTCCGTATATACGTCGAATACTCCGTCATTGTGGCTCTTGCGGTAATGCGTGAATATCTCCTTGACTTTAGGATCCAGCTCCACTCCGTTCTGGTTGCAGGCGCGTTCTACGACTCTCCAGCCTCCGAACGGCTTGATGGCCCTTTTCAGAAGCTCGTCAGTCTGCAGTCCGACGATCAGCTCGTTCTCCTTGTCTATATATCCTGCCTTGTGTGAAGTGATGGTAGAGATTGTTCTGGCATCGATGGAACGGACCCCGTTGTTGTTCCTCTCTTCTTCGAGGGCCTCGAGGCATTTGTCCCACAGTTTTTTAGTCCTTTCAGTCGGTCCGCACAGGAAAGACGCGTCTCCCGTGTAGGGAGTGATGTTCCTGTAGACAAAATCGGAAACGTCGATTCCGGAACTCCAGATACCGTCAATGAATTTTTCGTTTAATTCCATAATCCTTTGATATTTTAGGTGCGCCGGATCCCTCCGGCGCAATATTTCCAGATCTGCCATCATCTGATTTCCAGACCTTTCCGGTTACGGTGGCGGATATGTGCGGGACATTTCAGAGGGTAGGGCCGTCTGTCCGCCATTCCCGACCGGGCCGCAAAGATAAGTCCTTAAATTGAATTATTAAAATTTATTGCGTTTTTGTTCTCCACATCATATCAACACCTTTTATCTCCGCGAATATCGCCGCTTCCTGTCCGGCAGCAAAACCGCAACAACCGCAACAAACTCCCGTCCGGTGTCGTGTCCTACCGAAAAATATAATATATTTGCACGATAATCTTTCAGGAGAGGGAAATGAACAGGACAGCGGATTATGAATTGACGGTCATAGTACCTTTATATAATGAGGAGGACAATATCTCCAATCTTGAAAATGCCTTGTCTGCATACCTGCAGCACAGTGTCTGCAGGGCCTGTATACTTTTCGTAAACGACGGTTCTACGGACGGGAGCCTTGCCGGATTGAAGGACATCTGTTCCCGCAACAGGGATTTCTACTATATTTCATTTGCCCGGAACTGCGGCTTGAGCGCGGCATTGAAAGCCGGGTTCGACTATGCTGAATCTGGATACGTCGGCTACATCGATGCCGACCTGCAGACGGATCCGGAAGAGTTCGACATCCTTCTGCCGTATCTGAAAGACTATGATATGGCTGTCGGAATCCGGGTAAAACGCAATGACACCGCCTTCAAACGGTTCCAGTCCAGATTCGCCAATTCTTTCCGCCGGATGATGACGGGCGACGGAGCCACTGACACCGGCTGTCCTCTGAAAGTGTTCAGAACGGCAGCAGCCAAGGAATTCCCGATGTTCAAGGGTATGCACCGCTTTTTCCCTGCCCTGCTTCTGCTTCAGGACGGGGCAAGGTACAAGGAAGTCCCGGTGCACCACAGGCCGAGGGTGACGGGCGTATCCAAATTCAGCATATGGAACAGGATGATGTCCTCGTTTGCAGACTGTTTCGCATACAGGTGGATGCGGAAACGTTACATCCGTTACAGGGTGGCGGATTCGAATGTCGGGACAGGAGACGGGACAACATCCGCATCCGAGGCATAACGGCTGATACAGGAACTGGTCCGGAAGAATATGGAAGATTCGGTTTTCATATTTGCAATAGGCTTTCTCGCGCAGATTTTCTTTTCCGCACGCACCCTCCTGCAGTGGTTCAAGTCGGAAAAGGCCAGGGAGATAGTCTCTCCGGCTTCATACTGGGTGCTGAGCGTGGCAGGCTCATGGCTCTTCTTCATTTACGGATGGTTGAGGGATGACTTCGCCATTATTTTCGGGCAGTTCATATCCTACTACATATACCTGTGGAACCTGAAACTGAAAGGCGTCTGGCAGAAGTTCCTGCTTCCGCTCAAACTTGTGCTGCTGCTGACCCCGGTAGCCGCCTCGGGATTCGTCATAGCGCACAATTCCGATTTCATAAGCCGCTTCATTTTCAACGAAGACGTGCCTATGGGCCTTCTGCTTTTCGGTTCCGCAGGACAGGTCATCTTCACTTTCCGCTTCGTCTACCAGTGGATATATTCAGTCCGCCGCAAGGAGTCCCTGCTCCCTCTCGGATTCTGGATTATAAGCCTGATAGGCTCTTCCACCATCATAGCATACGGCGTCTTCCGTCTGGATCCCGTGCTTGTCCTCGGGCAGTCCTTCGGCTTTGTGGCCTATACCAGGAACCTGATAATAGGCTTGCGCTCGAAGCGGGGTGGAAACAGGCCCGGCAGAACCGTTCCCGGAGACGCACCGACAGGCGGGAACCTGTCCGACACACACGGAACCACAGATTTATAACCCTATAACAAAGCTCTTCCGATGAAATCAGCCATCAGACTACATCCCGTCGTTTCCGCCATACTGCTTATGGCGCTGTGCCTTATCCCCGTCATGGCCCTGAAGGACATATCCCCGTCCAACGAACTCAGGTATCTTAGCATAGCCGACGAGGCCATAGAAAACGGGAATGTCTTCGCGTTTTCCAATCACGGAGAACCGTATGCCGACAAACCGCCTTTGTACTTCTGGTTGCTGATGCTTTCCAGACTTGTCTTTGGAGAACACAACATATTTGTACTCAATCTGTTTTCTTTCATCCCGGCTGTCGTCACCATCGCCGTTATGGACAGTTGGCTGATGCAGACGGGAAGGCAGGCCTCGCTGAAGTTTTCCGACGGGGAGCGTTTCGCGGCGGCAATGATGCTCGGAACATCGGCCATGTACCTCGGGACGGCTGTAATCCTGCGGATGGACATGCTGATGACCATGTTCATAGTTCTGTCCCTCTATACTTTCTACAAGATGTACAGGGGTATAGGGAACGCAAGGATGAACGGGATACTGCTGCCGGTGTACATATTTCTTGCCCTGTTTACCAAAGGTCCGGTAGGCCTTCTGATGCCGCTGGCAGGCATATTCTTCTTCCTGCTCTTTTCCGGCAAGCTCCGGACTGCCGGGAAATACCTCGGGCTCAGGACCTGGGGCATACTTGTACTGCTGTGCGGGCTCTGGTTCCTCGGGGTATGGCTCGACGGAGGGAAAGAGTACCTGAACAATCTCCTGTTCCATCAGACATTCGACAGGGCCGTGGATGCCTTCCATCACAAAAAGCCGGTCTGGTATTATCTTACGGCCATCTGGTATGTGGCCGCCCCGTTCTCGACAGTTATGGTCTATTCGCTTTTTTCGAGGGCAGGCAGGGCTTACGTCACCGATGCCGGACGGCTGTTCTTTGTCAGTGCGCTGGCCACGTTCATAATGCTGTCCGCCTTCAGTTCGAAACTGGCTGTCTATCTGCTTCCTGTCCTGCCGTTTATGGCATATTTCACCATACTTGCAGGCAAGAACATCGGGAAGAACGGCTGGATGCGTGTCCTGACGGGAATACCGGTATTCCTGCTTATGGCAGTTTCGGCAGCGATGATTTTCCTGCCCCTTATCCTGCATTATGTCCCGCAGCTCTCTCTGCCGGAAGAGTTTTCGTCCTTGTCGCGGTCATTGTGGCTCTATGCTGCCGGGGCCGCCCTTCTGACAGGCTCTGTCCTGTCTGCAAAGGCAATTTTCAGCAGAAACGTTCCCTGGACCACTCCCATATCGACCCAGTCCGTGTCTCTTCTGCTGGCCATTCTCCTGCTTTCCCCTCTGGTTCCCCGGCTGAACGGTTATATCGGCTACAGGAACCTGTCCTGCGTGGCCAGGGAACTGAAGGAAATCAGCGGCGTGTCAGGCTATGCGACAGTGGATGTAAGCAGGCCCGAGAACATGGACGTATACCTCGGCGAAGACGTGAAAATCCTCGACAGGGATTCCGTAGAAGGACTTTCCGACACCGTGCTGATGATCAGGACGTCATCCGTAGACTCTGTCCCGGCCCTCGGAGACAGGCTTTCGGGTCTTCATCCTGTCCACGTCGGCCCGTACACGGTTTTCGTGCTTATGCCTGACAGACGGCCCGCTGCCGGAGACGTCTCTTCCACGGATTCCGGCGACAGTGCCTCGCAGCCCTCACTGCACAGGTGACGGATCCTCGAAGGCGATTTTGTTCGCCACGACTTCGTATACCTGTTTTTCCACTCCGTCGTTGGACGTGTACCTCGAAGATCTCAGCCTTCCGCAGACATACAGCGGGAGGCCTTTTTCTATCTTGCGCAGGTCGGGCATGCCTTTCCCGCTCCAGGCGACGACGTTGTGCCAGGTAGTCTCCACTACGGCATCCCCTTCCCGTCCCTTGTACATGAAATTCGTCGCCAGGGAAAAATTGGCGACTATGCTGTCCCCTACATTCGAAAGCCGTACGTTTCCTACATTCCCTTTCAATTCGATTCTGTTCAACTGTTCCATAGATTCTGATGTTTTAATGGTTATCCGGACTGTGTGCGCACCGAGCAGTCCGGGTGCAAAGCAATGGATCCGCGGACAAAGTAATGGAATAAAATCCTGAGGAAAAACAGGCCCGGTACAACATTTTCTTTTTTTGACGTTTTTTTTCTTTTTCATTGCTTCCGGGCGGATGATAAAAAAGAGAAATTTATTCGAAAAAAAGAAAAACCGGACTTCGGCTGTTGGAAATTACGGATACTTGTCCAACCTTTGGGAAAAATGTTACGGACCAGATGAAAAAACCTATGGAAAAACAGGGCGACGAGCCCGTGTGCCTCGAATGCGGAGACGTTTTGCAGTACGGCAGCGGCCGTTCTGACAGGAAATTCTGCTGCGACACCTGCAAGAACAGGTTCCACAACCGCAATATGCAGATCAGCAGGCGGTACCGGCAGAGAATCACTTCGGTGCTGGAACGCAATTATGACATACTCGATTCCCTGAGAAGGACATCATTCAGGAATATCCCCATGGATGACCTTGAAAATATGGGTTTCAACAAGACGTTTTTCACATCGTACGTCAGATGCCCGTCCCTGGAAACGTATATGTGCTTCGATATAAAGTACTGCGTGTCGCGCGGAACAGTCACTTCCATTTCCAAACTCGGGATGGAAATCAAATAAATTTCCATTGCTCCGGTTTTGTCGCTATCTTTGCAGGTCTTGTAAAAGAAAGACAGTCCTTGAACTTGAAAAAGAAAGGTTATGAAAGTAAAGTCTTATTCCGCAGTTGCCATGCTGCTTTGTCTTATGTCTTGCAATATGGAAAACCCTTTATTGACGGAGTCGACCTGTCCTTACGGCGCCCCTCAATTCGACAAAATCAAGAATGAACATTACGTCCCGGCCTTCAAGGCGGGAATCGAAGAGGCCAAGGCCGAGATAGACGCCATAGTGGCGAACTCCGAAGCCCCTGACTTCGAGAATACGATAGAGGCTCTGGAGTACAGTGGAAGGACGCTCGACCGCGTCTCCGGCATATTCTACAACCTGATGGAAGCCGATACGGATGACGAAATGCAGGCCATCGCAGAGGAAATTTCTCCGCTGATGACGGAATATTCCATGTATGTTTCCCTGAACAAGCCTCTGTTCGAAAGAATCAGGGAGGTGTACCTGAAAAAGGATTCTCTCGGACTCGACAAGGAGCAGATGCGTCTGCTGGAAGAGACATACGAATCCTTCGCCAGGAACGGGGCCAACCTTTCCGACGAGGACAAGGAAACCTACAGCAAATATGCGGAAGAGCTGTCCCTTGCCCAGCTGCAGTTCAGCAAGAATCTGCTTGCCGCGACGAATGCCTATACCCTGCACATTACAGACAGCACTGATCTTGCCGGCCTCCCCGGCTATGTCGTGGATATGGCTGCCTTTGCCGCGAAGGAAAAAGGCATGGACGGCTGGGTCATCACTTTGGACTATCCGAGTTTCGGTCCTTTCATGAAGTTCAGCGAAAACCGGGATTTGAGGAAAGAAGTCTATATGGCCTACATGACGAGGGCTGTGGGAGGTGAATACGACAATACCGGCATCGTCGGGAAAATCGTGGATCTGAGGATAAGGATGGCAGGTCTCCTCGGTTATGATACCTATGCCGACTATGCCCTGGAAAACAAGATGGCCAAAAATACGGCCACCGTCGATGCCTTCCTGAAGGAACTTCTCGAACCTTCGCTTCCGGCAGCTATGAAAGAAGTGGCGGAAATCGAGAAATTCGCCAGGGAAAACGGATTCGATGACGACAGGCTCAGGTCATGGGATTTCTCATACTGGTCCGAAAAATACCGCGAAGCCAGGTATGCTCTGAATGAGGAGCAGTTGAAACCGTATTTCCGCCTCGAGAACTGTATCGATGCCGTCTTCGACCTGGCAAACAGGCTGTACGGAATCACATTCACGGAAATACATGATGTTCCCGTGTATCACAAGGACGTGAAGGTCTACGATGTCAAGGACGGGAACGGCCGGCATCTGGCCCTTTTCTATGCCGATTTCTTCCCGAGAGCCAGCAAGCGTGGCGGCGCGTGGATGACTGCGTTCAGGGAGCAGGGCATATATGACGGAGTGGAAGAGAGGCCTTTTGTCAGCATTGTCACCAATTTCACGAAGCCTACCGACATGGCTCCGTCCCTGCTTACGCACGGGGAGTTCACCACTTTCCTGCATGAGTTCGGCCACTCTCTGCACGGTATCCTGGCAGAAGGCCGCTATCCGTCCATGACAGGGACATCGGTGCCGCGCGATTTCGTGGAGCTTCCGTCCCAGATTATGGAAAACTGGGCTTACGAGCCGGAATATCTCGACACGTTCGCCAAGGACTATATGACCGGTGAGGTGATTCCGGACTCGCTTGTCACCAAGATCGTGGCATCGAAAAATTACCTTGCCGCATACAATCAGGTGGGACAGCTCCGCTACGGAATCATGGACATGACCTGGCACTCGCTGAAAGAACTGCCTGCCGAGGGCACGGTGGAATTCGAGAAAAGGACTGTAGCTCCCGTAACGGTGCTGCCTTCCGTTCCCGGAACCGCTTTCTCCCCTTCATTCTCCCACATCTTTGCCGGGGGATATGCGGCGGGATATTATTCCTACAAATGGTCCGAGGTTCTGGAGGCCGATGCCTTTTCGCTTTTCAAGGAGAAGGGCATTTTCAATAAAGAGGTGGCAGCTTCTTTCAGGGACAATATCCTGTCGAAAGGCAATTCGGAAGACGTGGCGGTGCTTTACCGGAATTTCAGGGGGCACGATCCCCAGCCGGAAGCCCTGCTCGACAAACTCGGAATAAAAGGAAAATAGACGCCGGCAGACTTGCTGTGCAACATTGACGGCAGGTTTTTCATCTTTAAGCCTGAAAATCGGTAATAAAGATGAAAAACCTGTTTATTATGGCGGTTTCCGCCGCAGTACTTTCGGTTGCATGCTCGAAGCTCGAAACTGCCGGGGTGACTTCTACCAAATATGTGAATGTGCCGGGCAATTATTCCGGAATAATAGTCGAGGGAGATATGGCCGTCGAGGTTTCAGCGGATAATGAAATGGTGGAGATCACTTCCGACTCCAATGTCCTTCCGTATATCGAAATCGGTATTAATGGCGGAAATCTGGTCATCAAATACGAGGACGGAGTGCATTTTTCAGGCAGATACGAGACTGTGATAGGCCTGCCGCTTATCTATGGAGTGAATGATATCCGGCTCAGCGGGGCCGCTACATACAGGCAGGCTGAAGCGGAATACCGTCTGCCGGTCAGATTCGATGCGGACTACTCATCAGTATTCGATTTCGGGACACTACGCGCATCGGAAATGATTCTGAATCTGAGGAATTCTTCTGCATTTTATGCCGATATGGCCTATGTGGAAGATGCGGTGATGACAGTTTCCGATTTTTCGGGAGTCTATATGGACGGCCATATCGAGAGATGCGATGCCGATCTCGCGAATTCGTGCGAACTGCTCAGCAGAAGCCGGTACAGGAACAACGATCTGGAGATTTCGGAATTCCATGGCTATCTCAACGACTGGAGCACGGCCGAATTCTATTCCGACGGCTATCTGTCCGGCTCTCTGTACGGGAACAGCAAAATCTGTCTTTATGGTGGCGCCGCATATGACTTCAATAGCGACGACACTTCGCAAATCATTGTCAGATAAGCTATTTGGGAGCTATCCTGTACAGAACCCCGGCTATTATGGCATAGAGGATGTTCGGGGTCCATATCGCCAGCCCGGGCTGCATCACGCCGGTGTACACGAACATCTCGCTGAATCTCTGGAACAGGATGTAGGAGAAACTCAGGGCGATTCCGATTCCGATGTTCCAGCCTATGCCCCCACGCCTCTTTTTTGATGACAGGGCCACACCCATTATCGTTAGGATGAAGGCGGAAAACGGCATGGCGAACCTGTTGTGCATCTCTATGAGGGCGTCCTTTATGTTGGCGTCGCCGCGCATTTTCTGCGTTGCTATCAGGTTGTTCAATTCCTTGTAGTTCAAGGATTCCAATGTGTTCTTCTTGCGATAGAAATCTTCTACGGTAAGGTTGATGACCGTGTCGAGCTGGGCTCCGCTGCGGATTTCATCTTCAAGCGAGTTCGTGTAATCCCTGATAAAATACTTCTTGAGCTTCCAGCCGTGGAATGTCGTATCCCAGACTGCGGTCTCGGCCGACAGTTTTGACACGAGCTGGTTGTTCTCGATTTTTTCCAGCGTGAACCTGTAGGCGGTGTTGTTCCAGGAACTGAATGATTCCACATAGACGAACTCTCCGGGGGAGAGCTGGTAGTGGATGTTCCTGTTCGTGTTCGCGGTGTTCGATTTCAGGTACTTGTTTTCGAACTTGACCAGCTCCTTGTTCGAATTCGGTATGATGAACAGGTTCAGACAGAGCGAGAACGCGGCTATGATAGTGGCTGAAATCAGATACGGCACCATCATCCGGTGGAAACTTACACCGCAGGAAAGTATGGCGATGATTTCAGAGTTGGCCGCCATTTTGGACGTAAAGAAAATCACCGTTATGAATACGAACAGGGCGCTGAACATATTCATAAAGTACGGGATGAAATTGAAATAGTAGTCGAAGACAATGGCTTTCAACGGGGCTTCCTTGCTTACGAAATCATCGATTTTCTCGCTGATGTCGAATATGATGACGATGCCTATGATAAGCAGGAGGGCAACGAAGAACGTCGATATGAACTTCTTTATTATGTAGAGGTCGAGAAGCCTCGGTTTAAGGTCCGGTCCTTTCATCTTCTGATGCAGATTTTAGAGTCGTGTCATAATTTTCCGTACCGTCTCGTCTTTCCATCGGCTGAAATCTCCCGCCTTGATGTGCCTGCGGGCTTCCCTGACCAGTTCGAGATAGAACGCCAGGTTGTGTTCGCTCGCTATCTGGCCTGCAAAGATCTCCTTGGCTATGAACAGGTGCCTTAGATACGCCTTGCTGTATGTCCTGTCCACGAAAGATGTTCCGTCAGGGTCTATGGGAGAAAAATCCTCGGACCATTTCCGGTTCTTCATGTTCAGGATTCCGTTCCAGGTAAACAGCATCCCGTTGCGCCCGTTCCGTGTCGGCATCACGCAGTCGAACATGTCCACCCCGCGTGCGATTCCTTCGAGAATGTTTGCCGGCGTCCCCACACCCATAAGATACTTCGGCCTGTCGTCGGGCAGGATAGGGCAGACCACTTCCAGCATCTCGTACATCTTTTCCGTAGGCTCTCCGACCGAAAGTCCTCCTATCGCATAGCCCTCGCGGTCGAATGATGCTGCAAACTCGGCCGCTTCCCTGCGCAGTTCGGGATAGACGCACCCTTGAACGATAGGGAAAAATGTCTGCGAGTATCCGTACAGCGGCTCTGTCTCGTCGAAATGCCTGATGCAGCGTTTCAGCCAGGATTCAGTGAGTTTCAGCGATTTGCGGGCATATTCGAATGTCGCGTCACCCGGCGTGCATTCATCCAATGCCATAATGATGTCCCCGCCGATGATACGCTGCGTGTCGACGTTGTTTTCCGGAGTGAAAGTGTGTCTGGAGCCGTCGATGTGCGATGAAAAAGTGCAGCCGTCGGCCGTGAGTTTCCTGATGGGGGAAAGGGAAAAGACCTGAAAACCTCCGCTGTCGGTCAATATCGGCCTGTCCCAGGACGTGAACCTGTGCAGTCCGCCGGCAGCCTTCAATATCTCCAGCCCGGGTCTCAGATAAAGGTGGTACGTGTTTCCGAGAATGATTTCCGCCCCGACATCTTCCTTCAGGTCCCTGTGGTAGACCCCTTTTACGGAACCTACGGTCCCCACAGGCATGAAAACAGGTGTTTCTATCTGCCCATGGTCAGTGGAGATGACGCCGCAACGCGCCTCGGAACCTGGATCTTTCGCTGTCTTGACAAATTTCATTCAAAAAATTTTATCCGTCAAAGATAACAAGAAACTGACAGAAACTCTAAATTTGTTCAAATTATTCCTACCTTTGTTTTTATACGCGGCTGAAAAAGTATATTTCAACTGCTGTTATCAGATTATTGGATTAAATTATCTAAAATGGACAGGGCAATACGCATCAGGCTTATCCTGATGAATTTCTTCCAGTGGGCCGTGTGGGGGGCTTACCTCACGTCGATGGGCAGCTATCTCGTTTCGGTAGGGCTTGCCGAGAAAATCGGCCTCTTTTATGCGACCCAGGGGTTCGTTTCCATATTCATGCCGGCCATCATAGGCATCATTGCGGACAAATATGTTCAGGCACAGCGGCTTCTCGGCATCTGTCACCTTATAGCGGGAGCGGCTATGGTCGGAGCCGGATTTTACGGGCAGGCCGCAGGGGCCGACGTGCAGTTCGGCCTGCTCTATGCCCTTTATGCCCTGAGCGTCGCATTTTACATGCCTACCGTGGCCCTGTCCAATTCCGTGGCATTCAGGATACTGGTCAAGAACGGCTTCGATACAGTCAGGGATTTCCCTCCGATCCGCGTGTTCGGGACAGTAGGCTTTATCTGCAGCATGCTTTTCGTGAATTTTATGAAAGATGCCGACGGCCTGCAGTTCCAGCACACATATAACCAGTTTTTTGTCTCGGGTGCGGCAGGCCTTGCCGTATTCCTGTACAGCTTTACCCTCCCGGCCTGTCCCGTAAACCGTCAGGCGAGGTCCCAAAGCCTTGCCGAGGCCCTCGGCGCCAAGGCTTTCGGCCTTTTCAAAAACAGAAGCATGGCTACATTCTTCATCTTTTCCATGCTGCTCGGGGTCGCACTCCAGATTACCAACGGTTTTGCAAATCCGTTCATTTCGCATTTTGCCGGGGTCCCGGAGTATGCCGGCACCTGGGGAGCACGCAATGCCAACGCCCTCATATCCCTGTCCCAGATGTCCGAAACTCTCGGTATCCTGCTCATTCCTGTGGCTATGAAGTTCCTGGGTATCAAGAAAGTGATGCTTGTTGCAATGCTTGCCTGGGTCTTTCGCTTCGGCCTTTTCGGACTCGGGAATCCGGGCCCCGGAGTATGGATGTTTATTCTCTCGATGATAGTTTACGGGGTGGCCTTCGACTTTTTCAACATATCCGGAGCCCTTTATGTGGAACAACGGTCTTCGGATGAAATCAAATCGAGCGCCCAGGGCCTGTTCATGCTTATGACGAACGGCATCGGCGCGACCGTAGGCACACTTTGGGCCCAGCTTGTGGTAAACCATTTCGTCTATGATGCCGCCGAGCCTTCCTGGAGCACCGCCTGGTACATTTTCGCCGGCTATGCCCTCGTGGTAGCCATCCTCTTTGCCGTCTTTTTCAGAGATCCGGGCAAAGGTCCGTACAGCAAAGTGGTCTGAGTGCTCGCCTTTGGAAAAATTTTATAAATTTGTATCCTTTGTAAAAACGAACTTGGACAGGAATGCGTCCGGAAACGGACGGTTTCCTGCTCCGGACTTATTAAATTTATTTAATGATGCAACACAAAGTAATTGATGTAGAAGACGTTGTGATCAGATTTGCGGGTGATTCGGGAGACGGGATGCAGCTTACCGGCTCTCTTTTCGCGAATATGTCCGCCATCTATGGCAACGAACTTTCTACCTTCCCTGACTTTCCCGCTGAAATCAGGGCTCCCCACGGCACCGTATCCGGAGTGTCCGGATTCCAGGTGCATTTCGGCTCCGGCCATGTGACTACACCGGGCGATTTCTGCGACATGCTGGTGGCTATGAATCCTGCAGCATTGAAATCGAATGCAAAGTGGCTGAAACGCACGGCCCTCGTCCTTATCGACGAAGATACGTTCGACGAGGAAGGCATCAGGAAGGCAGGTTTCCAGACGATGGATCCTGTCACGGAACTGAAAATCGAGGACAGGACGATCCTCGTGTGCCCTATCACGACCTTGACAGCCGAAAGTCTGAAAGACAGCGGGCTGGATCAGAAAACCGTTCACAAATGCAAGAACATGTTCACCCTCGGAATGGCTTCGTACATCTACAACCGTCCGATCGAGCATATATACGACTATCTTGAAAGAAAATTCGGGAAAAAGCATCCCGAACTGATCGCGCCGAACAGAAAAGTGCTCACCGACGGCTACAACTATGCCTCGAATATCCAGGCGATAGCCAATACGTACACTGTCGTTCCGGCCAATATGAAAAAGGGCCTGTACCGTAATATTACAGGCAACCAGGCCATTGCCTGGGGCTTCCTGGCTGCGTCCGAGAAGTCCGGAAGGCCGCTTTTCTGCGGTTCTTACCCTATCACGCCGGCTACAGGAATCCTGGAAGAACTGGCCATTCACAAATACCTGGGAGCCAAGACCGTGCAGGCGGAAGACGAGATCGCCGGAGTCTGCACTGCAATAGGCGCCGCCTTTGCGGGCGACCTGGCGGTTACCACCACTTCCGGCCCGGGACTTTCCCTCAAGTCGGAAGCTCTCGGCCTGGCGGTGATGACGGAACTCCCGCTTGTCGTGGTGGACGTGCAGAGGGCCGGCCCTTCTACGGGTATTCCTACCAAAACGGAACAGACGGACCTTGCCCAGGCACTGTACGGACGGAACGGAGAGTGCCCGATGGTCATAGTGGCGGCCCATTCGCCGGCAAACTGTTTCGACACCGCTTTTACGGCGGCCAAAATTGCCCTTGAGCATATGACACCAGTCATCCTCCTTTCCGAAGGTTTCCTCGGCAACGGCTCGGAGCCATGGCTGATACCTTCCATGAAAGATTATCCGGAAATCAACCCTCCGTATGCAAGTGCTGAAGACGCTCCGTTCAAACCGTTCATCAGAGACGGGAAGACATACGCCCGCAAGTGGGCGTTCCCAGGGCAGAAAGGTTTCGAGCACAGGGTAGGCGGCCTGGAGAAATCCCCTCAGGGAGTGCTCTCCTCCGATCCTGCGAATCATGAACTTATGGTACGCGACAGGGCGGAGAAGGTGGCCCGTGTGGCTGATGTCATCCCTCAGCTCGAAGTCGACGGCCCGTCCAAAGGGAAACTTCTCGTCGTAGGCTGGGGCGGCACTTACGGCCACATCCTGTCTGCGGTGCATCAGGTCCGCAAGGACGGCAAGGAAGTCAGCCGGGTGCATTTCGACTACATAAACCCGCTTCCGAAAAACACGGGCGAGATTCTCGACAGTTTCGACAGGATTCTCGTGTGCGAGCTGAACAGCGGACAGTTCGCCGACTGGCTCCGGGCGAAATTCCCGGGACATGACTATCTCCAGTGCAACAAGGTGCAGGGCCAGCCGTTCCTCGTACAGGAAATCGTAACCGCTATAGAGAACGCATTATAAGGAGGACTTGATTATGGCAAAATATACATTTCAGGATTTCAAGAGCGACCAGGAAGTAAGATGGTGCCCCGGTTGCGGCGACCATGCGGTCTTAGCTGCGTTGCAGAGGGCTCTTCCGAGAGTCAGCGAGGCGCTGGACTGCGAAAAGGAGAATTTCGTGGTGGTTTCCGGCATCGGCTGTTCGTCAAGGCTTCCTTATTATATGAGCACATACGGTTTCCACAGCATCCATGGCCGTGCGACGGCTATCTCTACGGGAATAAAGGTGGCGAACCCGAAACTTGTGGTATGGCAGGCCTGCGGAGACGGGGATGCCCTCGCTATCGGAGGAAACCATTTCATTCATGCCGTCAGGAGAAATGTCGACATGAATATCATCCTGTTCAACAACCAGATTTACGGCCTTACCAAGGGACAGTATTCCCCGACTTCGAAATTCGGGGCCATTACCAAGACGTCGCCTTACGGCACGGTCGAATACCCGTTCAACCCGGGCAGTCTCGTGCTCGGCTCCAAGGGTACGTTTTTCGCCCGCAGTCTCGACAGCGAGCTGAAACTCAATGAGGAAATAATGTTCCAGGCGGCGATGCACAAGGGAACTTCCGTTATGGAAATGCTTACCAACTGTGTGATTTTCAATGACGGGGCGCACAAGGACATTTCCGACAGGGCTACACGGGCGGACAGGACGATCATCCTGAAACACGGCGAAAAGATGATTTTCGGCAAGGACAGGAACAAGGGCCTGGTGCTCGACGGCCTGAGGCTGAAGGTAGTGACCATAGGCGAGGACGGTGTGACGGAAGACGACATCCTGACCCATGACGCCCACAGCGACAATATCGGGCTCCATACCATGCTTGCCGATATGAAATATCCGGATTTCCCTGTGGCACTGGGAATCATAAGGGACGTGAAGGATGTGACCTACGACGAGTCCGTCCAGGCCCAGGTAGACGAGGTGACTGGCAAGGCCCGCATAAAATGCGTGGACGACCTTCTGCGAAGCGGCTCTGTCTGGGAAGTGAAGTGACGTTTCGTGTGGTGTGCCGAAGCAGAGGTATCTGTCTCTTGGCACACCACAATTAATTTTATACCACATATTATGAATACATCTGAAATTATGGCCGGGCTGAAGGTCAGGCATGCGAACGAGAAAGAGTACCTTCAGGCAGTGCAGGAAGTCCTTGAAACCATCGAAGATGTCTACAACCGGCATCCGGAGTTCGAGGAGGCGAAGATTATCGAAAGGCTCGTGGAGCCGGACAGGATTTTCACTTTCAAGGTAACCTG
>CASFLY010000111.1 GCA_949295645.1 uncultured Bacteroidales bacterium
ATCATCTGCGTGCAGACGGCCCCCATCAGGATGTCCTGATACTCTTCCGGATCCGTTCCATGATCAACACCTTCGTGGCCGAAAGCCGTCCTTCGGTCATGCAAAACGCCGACATTCCGCTGCGTCGCATGTCCGTGGAAAAGATTCATCGCGATGCCGTGTGCCGGATTCTCCGGATCCAGCCATACCACTATACCGCCCTCATGATAATCCCCTATCTTTACCTCGTCGATCAGGTTGACGGAACCTATCGTCGCTTCCTTGCTGCCACGGATTATCTTGACGGACAGTTCGCCCTCTGCCGAGCCCGGAACGGTAACCGTAAAGGTCGTGTTGTCCTCCGACAGTTCTATTTCATCTTCAGTCACTGTCCCGGAAGCCCCGTCGGTAATGGAAACCCTGTCTCCAGGGGCAAAAGTCTTCGCCGATGCCGTAGTGGAGAATGTGACATCGTGCCCGGAACCTTTGATGAACACGTCATCGGACTGTGTCAGACCTGTAAACTCTATCTCGTCGCTTACCGTCAGCGTCCCGAGATCCTGGCCGGTTCTGTCCGAACGCAAAGTATATGACCCTGCAACAGTACCGTCAGCTATGGTCATCGTATAGCCTTCGGCATCGGAAGAGACTTTCTCCGGTGTCACTTCACTGCCTCCGGAAAGGGGCACCAGCACAAACTCGTCTTCTGCCTTTACATTCGTAGCGGCAATGGTGACAGTCTGTCCAGGCACTATCGAGAATGTAGGAATGACGACATTCCCTATTTCGTCTACAATGTTCACTGTCGCGATTTCAGTCTCGACGATACCCCTGACTACAAGTATCGCAGCTTCTCCGATGAAATCTGCAGGAGGAGTGAGAACTGCGGCGGTTATATTGCCTTCCTGCTCCACGTCGAGCCGGCTCTCCACGATTTCGTCAATTTCCTGCTCCTCACATACGAACCTGAAACTGTCACCTGGATAAAAACCGCTTCCGTTGATCCGGAACGGCTCGTTTATAGGGGTCTTTTCCTGAGCCGGAGCCGCATTCCCGATTTCGATTTCCGTCACTATGTCCAGTTCCGCTTCCAACGTGAACACAGTGTTGTCCGCACGGTTGATGTTCAGGGCATAGGTACCAGCCGGCACTGTCTCCGGAATAGTGAACCGTATGCTTTCATCCGTCAGAGTCACACCGGTCATCTCCGTCTCGGCACCGTCCTTTTCAAGAACTATACTCTTGTCGGTAGTGGCCAGATCATTGGCCGAAACCGTCAGGGTCATGCCCGGAGTGACGGACACATCGGGAATCACCACACCTGTAATCTCCGGAAGGAGTTCGCCGATGACAAAGCCCGGAAGGTCGGCCAGTATGATGCCTCGTTTAAGCTGTACCGTCACTTCGCCCGTCACGTCGAGAGGGCTTTCGAATCTTATGGAACCTCCGTCGACAGTCACGTCGGACACAACGGTTTCCTGCGTATATGACCCGTAAAAATCAGTAACCACTACCGAATCCCCATAGTAGAAACCTGTACCTCGGATAGTGATCCAGCTGTTCAGGTCGTATGTTTCGGAGGCCGAGACATCGTTCAGGACTATCCTGTCCGTCACGTCCATATTCCCGAGAGTAATCATGCTCCCGTCGGAACGGGTCAGCTCCACGGTGTACGCTCCTGTGGCACAGTCTTCCGGAATGACGAAGGTAACGGCGGTCATTTTCTCATCGACGCTGACTTCTCCGGCAGCAACCGAAGTCCCGTCGGAAGATATCAGAGCGATGCCCGTATCTCCGATGTCGAATCCTTCTCCCGGAACTGTAAGGGTCATTCCCGGAGTGATTGAAATGTCCGGAATCATCACATTGGTAATGTCCGTAACCGGGAAAGGCACGCGGTCAGGGAGCAAATCGTCTTCCTTGTCCTGACAAGCCGCGAAACACAGTGCGGCAAAAGCAAGTCCTGCTGTCGTTTTCAAAAATCTGTTCATGGCTGTCATTTGTTTACTTCTTGTCGTCATATCCGAATTTACGTACTAACCTGAAAGCGAAGTCCGGAGCCTGGACCATATAGGCGGTGACGTGGTTGCTTTCCACGAATTCTCCTCCGTTCTGCTCCGATGCCGGAGTATAGAACTGGATAAGCTTCATATTATAATACTCACCGGGGGTATCGGTTATGTTCGATGAAACCGTACTCATACCGTCGTTGTATGCCCAGCAGTTCTGGCCTGCCTCAGGCCCGAATTTGTAGACATACGCACTTCCGGGGAGCGGCTCTCCTCCTAAAGAATCGCAGATATGGTTCAGGTCAGCCTGCTGGTAAAGCATCAGTCTCAGGGTTTCGAATGCAGGTACATACCAGTCGCCGTATTCCTTCCCGTCCCTGCCTGTCAGAATGTAGTTCTTCGCGAGATAAGGTATCGACGGCAAAGCGTTTGTGCCGTTGTAGTCCCTGTGGTGTATGGCCGCAGGATCATAGCCTCTCTTTATCTCGAAATCATAGAAGGCTTCGGTGTTTTCATCTCCCATTCCTATGGCCTGTTTCTCGACCTTTTCCGTACCGTTCGAGTCGCCGGACAGGTACTCTGTACCCATCGGATACCTCTTTCCGTCGGAAGAATTCGTCCGCGACGTCGTCACTCCGTTGTAGATATTCATACAAATACCGCTGAGGGCCTTGGACGGGTCGAACCAGAGGATGACTCCACCCTCGTAGTAATCCCCGACTTTCAGATCCAGAATCTCCAGATCCTGCAGATAGGAAACGGTGGAACCTCTGAGAAGGTAAGTCCGGGCATCTCCCTTGTATTCTTCAGGCGCGGTATAAGTCATCTTGTATGGAGAACGCAGGTCAACGCTTGCAGCCACCTTGTACACTTCGGAAGTGGCCTTGTCTATCAGCATCACAGAGTCTCCCGGGCAGAACTGGGATTTTCCGAATTCAGATGACAGCAGTTCCACACCGCCCTCAAGAGCAGTCCGTTCATCCCCTTCCAGGCCTTCGATAGTGATATGCGAATGGATTTCAATCCGACCGAGGTCGCAGCTCTGTCCGTCATAACGGTAAAGCATAAGGTCGTACTCTCCGACAGGGATATTCCTGGGAATGGTCATCGAATAGGCGTATGCGCCTACCGACTGTTTAGTCGGACGGTAATCCAGGCCTCCGTCGACCGGCCTGAATACTAAAGAATCCAGATTGCTGAATCCTCTTCCCGTAATCTCGACAGTCTGTCCCTGGGCAAACTGGAAATAGTCCGGAACGGATACGTCCGTCAACGGGGCAAATTCATTTTCGATCGGCGTGTTCTCGATAACGGTACAAGCCCACACCATTCCGGCGAGGCTCAAAGCCAGGGCCGGACCGTATATGTACTTTTTCATAAAGCTGTTATTATAGTTCTTCATTTTTCCGTATTATTCCTTTTTGTCTTTCTGCAAAAGGCTCTGCCTGTACAGCCAGTCGAACTCGTTCATCGTAACGAATACGAATCCGTCCTTTTCCATCCTGTCCGTCAGCATTTTCAGTCTGCGCGGGCCGTAATGCCAGCTGTAGAACATCGTCGTGATAAAGTCCGCCGTTTCGGCATTCCTGCGCAGCTCGGCTTCAAGATGATCCACCGACGGGGCGTCACCTGCCTCACCGCTTCGGAACAGTTCCCAGTCATGTTCATCCGACCAGTGGTTCATCACATGATGGACGGTGACATTGCTGCCGCCGATGAAGCCGTTGCCTTCGGCCGGAGAATATCCGGTTCTGTGGAGACCCGAAATCAGGGATGTCAGATGCGGCATCGCAGCTATATGTTTCTCTATCTTCAGACTGTCGGAATGAGACCACCTGGTATAGCCTGAGAAAGTATAAATCATCATCATATCCATGTCCAGGGCTTTCATATTCACATCCGTAAGACGGTAGAACTCGTGGTAGTCCGCCTCCGGAGTGGCCGTGGAATCGCACAGGCCCAAAAGGGTATACGAATAGCCGAGCCCGCCTACCGCCGCGAAGAAATAGTCGTTTTCAGTGGCGGTCTCATACAGGTGTTTCATCACGCCGGGCATAAGCTGTCTCATCGAAAGGGCAAGACCGTAGCTGAGAGGGACCTGGCCCCTGCAAGGGTCATCCCACTGCCGCGGGAACAGTCCGTCATAGACATAGTAGGCCGGAGCATCACCGCTGTCCACCATTACCAGAGCCACGTATTTTTTCGTCGGATCGTATTCCCTGAACTTTTTTGCACGCACTTTCGTCTGT
Source organism: uncultured Bacteroidales bacterium (assembly GCA_949295645.1). Classification (GTDB taxonomy): domain Bacteria; phylum Bacteroidota; class Bacteroidia; order Bacteroidales; family UBA932; genus Cryptobacteroides. Next base: position 4,238 of record CASFLY010000111.1, read on the forward strand.
CTGTACTCATAGTCGCCGATGTCCACTCCGCTGTGGTAGCTGAATCCGCCTACCCAGGTAGTACCAAGGGTGTATTTTCCGTACCAGCTCCCGAACTGAGTGCCGAAATACTCGTTGTAGCCGACATACCTGTCTCCGTCCAGGCCTATCCACGAGCCGAAAACCGGAATCCCCGAAGGAGTGTTTTCCATAATCCAGGTGACATCCGCAAGGTTCTCCGGATATGCCCCTTCGTCGTCTTTCCCGTAAAGCCAGAATGTCGGGGAATTACACGCTATGAGATAGTCTCTGACGACATCGTACATATAGCTGTCTTTCACTACTCCGAGCATCCTGTGGTCCTGCTTCGGGAAGATATTGTCCCTGTACCACAGGAATGCGGCATGCTCGTTTTCGAAATCCAGATCCCTGAGGTCGAACACGTCGATATCCGGATCGACTTTCTCCCGGTACTCGTCCAGCATCTCGGGCGAAAGGATGACACGCTTCCCGGCTCCGGCGATGTTCGAAGCCAGATTTACGGTGTACCTCTTTGCATGGTCGTACACGACGGCTCCGTCATAACAGTCCGAGAACCTTTTCATCAGACCCATTATGTCCTGGCATTCCTCCACGGATGTGATGTAACCGTCTTTCTCGTACAGTTTCTGAGTACCGTCAGGATAATTCGCATTAGGGGCATACGTAAAGATGACAGGATTCTCCCTGTTCACGAGTCCCTGAAGCGACACTATGGCGAGGACTTCGTCCTGAGGAATTCCGGGATAGAAAGTGAATTTCACTACATCCCTGGAAGCCGGCGGAGAGTGCGGAATGAGATTCAGGTCGGCGGAAGCCTGCAATGCCTCCTTCTGTTTCCGGCTTTCCCTGAAAAGGCGGTCATACTCGTCGAGGGTGACGAATTCATAGTTTTCCTTTTCGAGAATGTCCTGCACTATGGCCAGTCTGCGCGGGCCGTAATGCCAACTGTAAAACATCGCCGTCACGAACGATGCCCCGTCGCAGCCTCTGCGGATCTCATCCGCAAGGAAAGCCGCGGCCACCGAATCGGCAGCCTCTCCGCTCCTGAACAGATCCCAGTCTTCCCATGCCCAGTGCGTCATCACATGATGGACCGTAGTCCTGCCGTTGTCGAGAAATCCGTTGCTCTCCCGAGGAGTATACCCTGTGCGGTGCATACCGGAAATAATGGATTTTATTTCAGGAAGAGGTTCTATGAATTCCCTGACAAGAGCGCTGTCGGCGCTGCTCCAGCGGACGCGGTCGGGATGAGTGTACAGAGCCAGCATATCCATGTCGAGAGCCTTCATATTCTCCGCCGTAAGTCCGAAATACTCTTCGAGACACTTCGATCTGTCGGCTGTGGAGTCGCACAGGCCAAGAAACGGATAACAGTACCCGGCCCCCGAGATAGGACAGAAGAAATAGTCGTTTTCGGTCGCAGTGTCGTACAGATGACGCATGACGCCGGGCATCAGG
>CASFLY010000112.1 GCA_949295645.1 uncultured Bacteroidales bacterium
CTGTCATTGTGGACGATGTTTACATCCACGTGGATTTCAGTCGTTTCATACTGGTCCTTGAGTCCGCAGGACACGAATGTATTGGTATTTATGATCCTGTAGACGAAATTCGAACGGCCCTGGATCATCCCCTGGTTCACCAATTTCCTGAACGGCTCCTTTTCGCACACGTAACCGAGGTCATACAGGAACTTGTTCCAGAAACGTGAATAGATCAGATGGCCGGTCGCATGCTCCGTTCCCCCGACATAGAGATCGACATTGCGCCAGTAGCTGTCCGCCTTTTCGCTTACCAGGGCGGTGTCGTTGTGCGGATCCATGTACCTGAGATAATAGGCGCTGCTGCCTGCAAAACCGGGCATAGTGCTCTTTTCTATAGGATATCCCCCGTATGTCCAGTTCTCCGCCCTGCCCAAAGGCGGTTCTCCGGTCTCGGTAGGCAGGTACTTGTCGATTTCAGGAAGCTGCAGCGGCAGGCTGTCTTCCGGCATAGGAGTAGCGATTCCGTCCTTGAAATAGACAGGGAAAGGCTCTCCCCAGTATCTCTGGCGGGAGAAAATGGCATCCCTCAGCCTGTAGTTTATCTTTCTGTGCCCCAGACCTGTCTTCTCCACATATTCGATAGCGGCAGGAATGGCTTCGGCGACAGTCATCCCGTTGAGGAAACCGGAGTTGCACATGATGCCGTCCTTGGCATCGAAACTGCTTTCGCTGACGTCGCAGCCTTCTATCAGAGGGACAATCGGAAGATCGAATGTCCTGGCAAAGGCATAGTCCCTGCTGTCATGGGCAGGAACAGCCATAATGGCCCCGGTGCCGTATCCGGCCAGCACGTATTCCGAAATCCAGACAGGAACCTTCTCTCCGGTCAGAGGGTTCACCGCATAGGATCCCGAGAACACTCCGGTCACCTTCCTGGTCTCGGCTATCCTCTCCCTCTCCGTCTTCTTCTTCGCAGTCTCCAGGTACTGCGCCACTGCTTCCTTCCGGTCCGGCGAAGTGAGCTTCTCCACCCAGTCGCTTTCCGGAGCCAGGACCATAAACGTGACCCCGAAAACGGTGTCGGCCCTCGTGGTGAATATGGTGATGTCGTATTCCTTGTCGCCGTTATATGCCTTGAAGACGATTTCCGCACCATAGGAGCGGCCTATCCAGTTCCTCTGCATGTCTTTCAGGGAATCGGACCATTCCAGATCCTCGAGATCGTCGAGAAGCCTGCCGGCGTATGCCGACACCCTCAGCTGCCACTGGGTCATCTTCTTCTGCTCCACAGGGTAGCCCCCTCGTACGGAGTAGCCCTCCTTGACCTCGTCGTTGGCAAGCACCGTACCGAGTTTCGGGCACCAGTTCACGGAGGTGACTCCCTGATAGGCGATACGGTAATTCATCAGCACATCGGCTTTCTCCTTTTCGGTCATAGCCTTCCACTGCTCTGCCGTGAAGGACATCTCCTCCCCGCAGGCTGCATCCACGCCAGCCGTCCCCGACTTTTCGAATGCCGCCACGAGTTCCGAAACCGGCCTTGCCGACTGCCTGGCATTGTCATAGTACGAATCGAACATTTTCAGGAATGCCCACTGCGTCCATTTGTAATAGGCCGGGTCACAGGTCCTGACCTCGCGCGACCAGTCGAATGAAAAGCCGATCCTGTCGAGCTGTTCCCTGTAACGGGCAATGTTCTTCGCAGTGGTCACGGCAGGGTGCTGTCCGGTCTGGATGGCATACTGCTCTGCAGGCAGGCCGAATGCGTCGAAGCCCATGGGATGCAGGACGTTGAATCCGCACAACCGCTTGTACCTGCTGTAGATGTCGCTGGCTATGTATCCCAACGGGTGTCCCACATGCAGGCCTGCTCCCGAAGGATACGGGAACATATCCAAAACATAATACTTAGGCTTCGAACTGTCCTCCTTTACCTGGAAAGTATTGTGCTCCGCCCACCAAGTCTGCCATTTTTTCTCTATTTTCCTGAAATCGTAATCCATATCTGTATTTTTTTGCATTGCTGCCGGCCTGTCATTGCCGGCAGCCTCTGAACCATCTTTCTATCTGATGCCGAACCGCCTTTTCTCGCCCTTTCTCTCCAGGCGGAACTCC
>CASFLY010000113.1 GCA_949295645.1 uncultured Bacteroidales bacterium
AATCGAACTCCGATTGCAAGATTGAGAATCTTGAGTACTAACCGTTATACGAGCCGAGCTTGTTTTCAAACGGGAGTGCAAATGTAGAGTGTTAAATCCACATTTCCAAATTTATTTCAGGAAAACGAAAAAAACCGCAAGAATCAGGAGGAAAAAAGCCACGAAATGATTCCACTGCAAGGCCTGGTTCCTGAACAGGAGCGTCACTATAACGGTAAAGACCGTAAGGGAGATGACTTCCTGGATCACTTTCAGCTGGATAAGGTTGAACGGGCCGCCGTTGTCCACGAAACCCAGCCTGTTCGCCGGGACCTGGGCGCAGTACTCGAAAAATGCGATTCCCCAGGAAAAAAGGATGACCAGAATCAGGGGCCATCCGGAAGAGACTTTCATTTCCTGAAGTTTCAGGTGCCCGTACCAGGCAATGGTCATAAAGACGTTAGAAGTAATCAGAAGCAGAACCGTATAAAATGCTCTCATTGTCTACTGTTTGAAATCCGGGGCGCAAATTTAGAAACTGTTTGAAAATTCACAAAAATTCTGTTCGCAAAAACAAAAACTGTTGCTAAATTTGTATGATATCACTTAACGTAAATAAACACTATGACACTTATCAAATCTATTTCCGGAATACGCGGCACCATAGGAGGCACTCCCGGAGAAGCCCTGACTCCAGTCGACATCGTAAAATTCACATACGCATACTGTGTAAAGCTCAAGGAACGCAGGCCTAAGCCGGAAGGGGAACGCTATCGCGTTGTAGTAGGCAAGGATGCCAGGATTTCAGGCGAAATGGTGGAACAACTCGTGTGCGGAACGCTTATCGCCTGCGGCGTAGATGTCATCAAGGCAGGACTCGCTTCCACACCGACCACTGAAATGGCCGTAATCTTCGAAAAGGCCGACGGTGGAATCATCCTGACCGCTTCGCACAACCCGAAACAGTGGAATGCACTGAAGCTCCTGAACGAAAAAGGAGAATTCCTGAATGCCGAGGAAGGGGCTGCGATACTGGAATGCGCCGAAAGCGACGACTTCGACTTTGCGGACGTGGATTCCATAGGCACCATCGTTGAAAAAGACTTTACGGAAGCACATATCGATGCCGTACTGGCCCTCGACGCAGTAGATGCCGAGGCTGTCAGGAAAGCCGGGTTCAAGGTTGCACTGGATGCGGTAAATTCAGTAGGCGGAATCATTATGCCGGAACTGTTCAAGAGGCTCGGCGTAGAGTGCATAAAGGTAAACTGCGAGCCCACAGGCCGCTTTGCCCATAACCCCGAACCGCTTCCGGCAAACCTTACCGAACTCTGCGACACGGTCGTGAAGGAACATGCGGATCTCGGCGTATCGGTAGACCCTGACGTGGACCGTCTTGCGCTCATCTGCGAAAACGGCAAACCTTTCGGAGAAGAATACACTTTAGTCAGCGTAGCCGACTACATTCTTTCACGCGAAAAGGGCGCGAAAGGCCTTGCGACGTCATCGAACCTTTCGTCGTCGAGGGCATTGAGAGACGTTACCGAAAGCTATGGCGGCAAATACTATGCAGCAGCCGTAGGCGAAGTCAACGTGACTACGAAAATGAAAGAATGCGGTGCACTGATAGGAGGAGAGGGCAACGGCGGAGTCATCTACCCGGCCCTGCATTACGGCAGGGATGCCATCGTGGGGGCGGCGCTCTTCCTGACCAATCTCGCATACAGGAAAATGAAAGTGTCGGAACTGCAGAAGACATACCCTCAGTACCACATCACGAAAAACCGCATAGAACTCTCGGACAAGTCTCTGATAGACAAGATACTGTCGGAGATGAAAAAGATCTACGCCGCTGAAGACATAAACGACATCGACGGCGTCAAGATCTCGTTCGAAGCCAAAAAGGAGTGGGTGCACCTGCGCAAGTCCAACACGGAGCCGATCATCAGGATATATGCAGAATCGGCCACAATGGAATCGGCCGAAAAGCTCGCCTCCGAGATAAAGGACATTGCCGAAAAGATAATCAGGGGATAAGGATGTTTTCTTTCAGGACCACCCCGCTCGAAGACCAGTTGGACAAGGCATTGACGGACGGCAAGGTCGGATGTTTCTGCACGCAGAACTGCTGGGATGCCGGGCGGGGAAGATACATGACGGATATTTTCCGGGAGAGGGGCAACCTGCAGGCTGTCTTCACTCCCGGAGATTCGGAACTCTCCCCTGCCGAAAGCCGCATCAGGGTGTCGCCTGAAGAAATCCGGGGGCTCGGTGCGATAGTAGTGGAGATCCAGGATGTCGGCGCAAGATATTTCCCGTACACCATGGATGTCTTCGCACTGATGAAAACGCTGACGGAGATCGAAGAACCGCCGGCATTGTACATCGTGGACCATGCCAACCCCGCCGGACGGGTGGTGGAGGGAACCATGCCCGGCTCCGACACGGAAACGGCGAAAACGGCACACAGGCACGGACTCACACTCGGAGAACTCGCCAACCTGTACTACTCGGAAATCGGGGCGAGATTCCCCCTGCACATCATTTCTGCGGAAGCATCCGGGACGAACCGGCAGCTGATGCCGTGGACCATAGCGCCTGCTTCAGACATCCCCGGCCTCTTCACCTGCGAAATGTACGGCGGCGGGTACCTGTGGAAAGAGACGTCCGTCACCCCCGGCATAGGGACGGCGCGGCCATACGAGTACTTCGGGGCACCGTTTATCAGACATGACACCGGCACCCCTCCGCCTTCGGAACCTTACGTCAGCCTGAGGCCCTGCACCTTTACCCCCGCATACGGCACATACGCAAATGAAGTCTGCTTCGGATGGCAGATCATCCTGGAGCCCGGAGCCGAATACCATTCCCTTATGCACACCTTGCAGCTGATGCGCTACTTCAGGGAAAGGTATTCCGCATTCGAACTTTCTGCAGGATTCCGGTCCGTCCTCTCCGACGACGCTCTTGCCGACTATGTGGAAGGCCGTGCGGAATGGCCGGAAACACGTGAACACATCAAGGTCGAAGAGCAGAAATGGATCCGCAAGGCCAAAAAGTTCTCGCTTTACGACGACCAGCCATACAGGATCAAATAAGACCTGGCCGGCGGAGAAAAAGCCGGCGCCGGGCCCATGGACAGACATTAAGACAGCCCCAATGATAAAATTACAGACACCGGTCGAAATAAAGGCAGGAAAGGTCCGGTTGCAGACAACGGACAGGACAATGATCCTCGGCAGCTGTTTTGCCGACAACATAGGCCGGAAAATGACGGATCTGGGCCTGGACGTATGCGTAAATCCGTTCGGAACTCTGTACAACCCGGCCTCGATAGCCCGGGCCGTACGGCGGCTCAGGACCGGAACGCCATTCGTAAGGGAGGAATGCAGGATGATGGGGAGCGGGGCCGGAATGGTGTGTTCGTTCAGCCATCACACTTCGTTCGCCAGAAAGACGGAAGAAGACTTCCTGGATGCTGCCAATACATCGCTGGCTGAGGCAAGCGCATTTTTCAGGGACTGCGGGAAACTCGTCATCACCTTAGGTACAGCCTGGTGCTACCGGCACACCGGAGACGGCTGCATTGTCTCAAACTGTCTGAAGCGGGATGCCGGAGAATTCGAAAGGCTCAGGCTGGGCGTGGAAGAAACCGTCGGGCTGCTCGAGGAAACGGTCGGGGACGGCAGGCGCGAAGTGATATTTACCGTAAGTCCGATACGGCATCTGAAGGACGGGGCACACGGAAACCAGCTGAGCAAGGCCACCCTTCTGCTGGCAGTGGATGAGATCTGCCGCAAATACGGTTTCTGCGATTATTTTCCCGCATACGAGACAGTCATGGACGAACTCCGCGACTACCGCTTCTACGCCGAAGACATGCTTCACCCGTCCGGTCAGACGATAGAATACATCTGGGAACGCTTCTGCCAGACCC
>CASFLY010000114.1 GCA_949295645.1 uncultured Bacteroidales bacterium
TCCCTTCTCCGGCTCTCGGCGGCCTTGCATTGCACCTGTTCTGACGTCAGCCATAATCTGTGCGCGGGTATCGCGCACTGCGGCGTTACCGTCGTGCCGTCGTTCGGTCATTTACGGGAGTAAACTCCCTTCTCCGGCTCTCGGCGGCCTTGCCGGAGGTCTTTTGCGATGTCGGAAGCGACTGCGTCGGGGGGCAGTCCGTCGATGTCGATGATGAGGCTGGCGACGGACTCGTATGTGGCCGAGCGCTGCTCCATAAGATGCACGATGCGTTTCCTCAGGTCGGACACGTCCCCGGGCCTGCCCAGCATAGGCCTCGACTCGAAATCGTTCCGCAGATTCTCCACAAGCGTATCCGTTTCTGCCCGAAGATAGATGCAGAACGTCTTCTCCCTTATGCTTTCGGCACATTCCGGCACGGTCACAGTCCCGCCTCCGAGAGAGATTATTGCCCGAAGGGCCTCTCCGGATCCGAGAATCTCCTCCAAAGCCGCCTTTTCAAGGGCCCTGAATGCGGATTCCCCGTCGGAGGCGAAAATTTCCGGGATCTTTCTCCCGCTTTTCTCCTCTATGTACCTGTCGAGGTCGATCAGCCGGTATCCGAGCATTCCGGCCAGCATTGTCCCGATGCGGCTTTTCCCGCATCCCATAAAACCAGTCATGGAAATAGGCTTGTCCATCATCAAAATCCGGCTAAGACCCACGAATGTACGTTTTTTTTCGGAAAAAAAGTATTTTTTGCTATTTTTGCGCTCTGTTTGATATACGTTGTCCGGATGCCGGCAAATATATTTGAGGTTTAATAAAGTAAAATCGTCGAACTGACGTTAAAATTATGTTGTTCAGTCTGTTACAAGTTGCCGGAGAAGCCGGGACTACTATCGTGGAGCTTCCGGAGCAGGAAGTGGTGACCTATTCGCTTTTAGAGATGGCTGCCAAGGGCGGCTGGCTAATGCTCGTACTCCTGGCCCTGTCGATTGTGGCCATCTATATTTTCGGGAAAAAATGGTGGATGATCAGAAAGGCGGGCACCATCGACAGGAATTTTATGAAAGACATCCATGAGATGATCCACGACGGGAAAATCAAGTCTGCGGTAAGTCTCTGCCAGAGGTATGATTCGCCGATAGCCAGGCTCATAGAGAAGGGCATCGAGAGAATCGGCAGGCCCCTTCCCGACATCCAGGCTGCTGTCGAGAATGTGGGGAACGTGGAAGTGGCCCGTCTGGAAAAAGGGCTGCCTATGCTTGCCACCATTGCCGGAGGCGCACCAATGATAGGTTTCCTCGGCACCGTGATGGGTATGATCCAGGCCTTTTTCAATATGGCCAACGCAGGCAACAATATCGACATCACCCTTCTTTCGGGAGGTATCTATACGGCTATGGTGACGACGGTCGGCGGTCTTATCGTGGGTATCCTGGCTTATTTCGGGTACAACTACCTTACTTCCCGCATATCCGACCTGGTGTTTATGATGGAGAGCCACACTATCGATTTTATGGATATCCTCAATGAGGAGAATGCCGGCTGCAAGACTCCGGAAGCAGAAGAATAGCTATGGCAATAAAAAGAAATACAAAGGTTCTGTCGGATTTCTCGATGTCGTCTATGACCGACATCGTTTTCCTGCTGCTCATCTTCTTTCTGGTGACCTCTACCCTTGTGAACCCGAACGCGTTGAAGCTCCTGCTTCCGAAGAGCACGGGCCAGGTGTCGGCCAAGGCTACCGCGAGCGTCTCCATCAAGCATTACCGGGACACTGACACGTTTACCTATCATATAAACGGGGATCAGACTCCGGTAAGTTTCGACAAGATCGAGGGCGAGTTGAACGAACTGCTTATGACGGAAGAAGATCCGACTTTCTCCATCTATTCCGACGAGACGGTTCCGGTCGGGGAGGTGGTGAAAGTGATGAATATTGCAAAAAGGAACCATTATAAGGTCATTTTAGCGACTTCTCCGGAATAGATGCCTAAACTCTACGAACAGGAACACGCCAGACAGGAGCGGAAAGCCACGGCCGTGGGAGTAATTCTCGCTGCCGTGCTGCATTTGCTGTTGGTGGTCGTAGGCGTGACAAGCGGGCTGAAATACCTTTATCCTCCGCCACCCGAGCAGACCATGCTGGTAGAGTTCATCGAATCCGAGCCTGAAATCCCTAAGCAGATCATCACCGGGACCCAGCCGCGGGCAGCGGACGCGCATCCGGAGAAGGAACTGAATCTGGTGCAGAAGTCGGAGGCTCAGCTGGAAGGGACACAGTCGAATGAGGCCCCCGAAGCTACCGTGGGAGAGGACGGCGACGTGGAGGTGCCGGAGCCGCCGAGGAAACCGGAGATAAACAGGAGGGCCCTGTTCCATGCGGCGGACAATGACACGCAGAAAGATACGTTGGCGCCTCAGACGGCGGACAAGGCGGGAGACAGGCTGAAGGCAGGTCACGCTCTCGGGAATACGATGACCGGGCGGAAGTCAGGAGAACCCAATGCAAGGCTGAAGGGCAGGTCCGTGGTAGGAACGCTTCCCAAGCCTGCCTATTCGGTTCAGAAAGGAGGCACTGTGGTCGTGGACATCCTTGTGGACAGGCATGGAAATGTGACGAGTGCCGTTCCGGGAGGGACGGGGACTACGGTTTCGGACAAGACCCTGTGGGAGGCGGCGAGAAAGGCCGCTCTGAACACGCAGTTCAATGTCAAGGCAGATGCTCCGGCGCAACAGGCCGGAACGATAACATACATATTCAGATTACAGTAACTCAAATACTACAATTTATATCAAGTAATTTTATTGCCGGGAGGCACGGAAAAAATGGAAAACAACACAAAAGGCGGATTTGTCCGCAGAACAAGAGAAAGCCGTAGCGAGTACGGCAGCAATGGATTTGGCAACAACAATGGATTTGACAACGAGGGGGCTCCGGCGCCGAGACAGAAAAGGCCGAGGATAGGCCGTTCGAGCGTCGAGAAAATGTACTCTTCGACAGACGAAAGAAGATTCTCTCCTGCAAGGGAGAACCGGAATTATGCCGGAAACGGCGAAAGGCACAGGCCATCGGAATTCCGCGGCCAGGGGGCACGCTCATCCGACTACAGGCCTTCGGAGTACCGCTCATCCGAATACAGGCCTTCCGAATACAGGCCTTCCGAATACAGGCCTTCGGAATATCGGGGCACACGGGACAGGGTTTCACGGGGCAAAAGCTACTATTCTCCGTCGGACGGAGAGTCCTGGCAGTCCGGGAACAGGAGACCTTCCGGTCCGGGGTACAGACAGCAGGGCCGTCCTCAGGGTGGCAGGCCTCAGGCAGGCGGCAGACCGCAGGGCAGGAAACCGTTCAGGAAGCCGGTAGAGACGGCTCCTTCGGGAATAAACAGGATGATCGACCGCAAAAGGCGGCAGGCTGAAGAGGCTATGTCGGATTTCGACTACACTCCGGTACCTGTAAAAGATGAGATAAGGCTCAACAAGTTCATTTCCAATTCCGGAATATGCTCGCGCAGGGAAGCCGACAATTTTATCCAGGCCGGCGTGGTGACAGTGAACGGCGAGACCGTGACGGAACTGGGAACGAAAATCAACATCAATACCGACGATGTCCGCTTCAACGGAGAGAGGATAAGGGGAGAGAAGAAAGTATACATCGTGATGAACAAACCGAAGGGCTTCGTGACCACTACAAGCGATCCTCACGCCGAAAAGACGGTGATGGATCTGCTGAAAAGCTGCAAATCGAGGGTCTTCTCGGTGGGAAGGCTCGACAAGAATACCACCGGCGTGCTGATGTTCACCAATGACGGCGAGATGGCCGAGAAGCTGACGCATCCTTCGTACAACAAGAAGAAAATCTATCAGGTGACACTCAACAACGAGCTGTCCCAGGAGGATTTCGACAAGATTCTCAGCGGCGTAATGCTTACCGACGGGGAGATAGCGGCAGATGACCTCGAATTCATCGACGATGCCGACCACAGGAAAATCGGAATCGAGATCCATTCCGGGAAGAACAGGATCGTCAGGAGGATATTCGAGTCCCTGGGCTATGACGTGAAGGCTCTCGACAGGGTCTATTTCGCCGGCCTGACCAAGAAGGGCCTTAAAAAGGGCCAGTGGAGGTATCTCTCAGAGGGTGAGGTTAATATCCTGAGGATGGGTTCGTTCCAGTAACAGTATTCCATTATGTCCGAAAAGCACGAACAGCATAAAAGGCACCGTTCCGGATTCGTGAATATCATCGGCAATCCGAACGTCGGCAAGTCGACTCTTATGAATGCGCTTGTCGGGGAAAAACTGTCCATAGTCACGGCCAAGGCCCAGACGACCAGGCACAGGATTATGGGCATCGTGAACGGCGAGGATTACCAGATAGTCTATTCAGACACTCCAGGCATTCTGAAGCCCAACTACAGGCTCCAGAAAAATATGATGGACTTCGTTGATACGGCTATCGGAGATGCGGATATAATATTATATGTGACGGATGTCGTCGAGAAAGGCGACAAGAATGCGGAGTATATCGGAAAACTGCAGAAAATAGGGTGTCCGGTCATCCTTGTCATAAACAAGATAGACATCAGTACCCAGGAGCAGGTGATGGACCTGATGAAATGGTGGCAGGAGCAGTTGCCGGAAGCTGTCATATTTCCGGCTTCAGCCAAGGAGCGGTTCAATCTCGAAAATATTTTCGAGGCCGTGGTCTCCCGCCTGCCTGAGGCCCCTGCCTGGTACGACAAAGATGTGTTTACCGACAGGAACCTGAGATTTTTCGCTTCCGAAATCATCCGCGAGAAAATCCTGCTGAATTACAGTCAGGAAATCCCGTACAGCTGTGAAGTGGCTGTCGAAAGCTTCCATGAAGGCGAGGACAGGTACGACATCGGGGCGGTGATTTACGTGATGCGGGACTCGCAGAAGGGAATCATTATCGGCAAGGGCGGAAAGTCCTTGAAAAAGGTCGGGACGCAGGCGCGTATAGACATGGAGGATTTTTTCCAGAAGAAAGTCTTTCTGAGCCTCTATGTAAAAGTAGACGCCGACTGGCGTGAAAGCAGAAAAGAACTGAGAAAATTCGGTTACGAAGGTTAATGTCGGACGAAGAACAGGGATATTGCAATATGGACGAGGAACAGGACTACAGGCCGGAAGAAATCGATGACGATGACATCGAGATCGTGGCGGACGGCGAATCATCGGGGAAATATGACAGACTGTTGAACGACAACAGCCGGAAATACAGGCTGTCCGGAATGTTCAAGGAGTGGTTTCTCGACTACTCCTCGTATGTCATACTCCAAAGGGCCGTACCTCACATTGATGACGGACTGAAGCCTGTACAGCGCAGGGTCATGCACACGATGTACAAGATCGACGACGGGACCTACACCAAGGTGGCGACCATAGTCGGAGAAGCCATGAAGCTGCATCCGCACGGTGATTCGTCCATCCTCGGCGCACTGGTGCAGATCGGCCAGAAGAATCTGCTGGTGGACTGCCAGGGGAACTGGGGAAACATCATTACAGGGGATTCGAACGCGGCCGGAAGGTACATAGAGGGCCGGCTGACAAAGTTTGCCAAGGAGGTGATGTTCAATCCTAAAATCACCGAATGGATGAACTCCTACGACGGAAAGAACCAGGAACCCATCGACCTTCCCGTAAAGTTCCCTCTCCTTCTCGCCCAGGGGGCGGAAGGCATTGCCGTAGGCCTGGCGTCGAAGATATTGCCCCATAACTTCAATGAACTTCTCGATGCGTCCGTTGCCATTCTCAGAGGCGAAAGTTTCGAACTTTACCCGGATTTTCCTACCGGAGGCTATGCCGACTGTACCAAGTACAACAAGGGCCGGCGCGGGGGCGTGGTGAAAGTCAGGGCGAAAATCGAGAAGATCGACAAGAACACCATCGCCATTACCGAAATCCCGTACGGAAAGACTACCGACGACATAAAGGAGTCCGTCATCAGGGCCAAGGACAAGGGCAAGATCAAAATCAGGAAAATCGACGACCTGACCACTACCCATGCCAACATCCTGATCCATCTGCCGAACGACGTGTCTCCGGACAAGACGATAGATGCCCTTTACGCGTTTACCGACTGCGAAATATCCATTTCACCGAATACCTGCGTGATAGTGGACAACAAACCGCAGTTCCTCGATGTAGAGGAGGTCCTGAGGTACAATACGGAGCACACGAAGAGGCTTCTCGGCCGGGAACTCGAAATCCGTCTCGGGGAACTGAACGACGAGTGGCATTACAGTTCGCTGGAGAGGATCTATTTCGAGAACGGGATTTACAGGATACTGGAGAAGCGGGATTCCCTCAGCTGGGAGGAGCAGCTCGACGAGACTTTCTCGGAGATGATGAAGTACCGGTCGCAGGTGCTCAGGGACATTACGATGGATGATATCCTGAAACTTGTCGAGAAGCCTGTCCGGAAGATTTCCAAGTTCGACAAAAAGGCTCTGGAAGACAAACTCAAGGGAATCGAAGACGAAATAGACGAGGTGAAGAACCATCTGGAGCATCTCACCGAGTTTACGATCCATTATTTCCTTAACCTCAAGAAGAAATACGGGAAAGAATGGCCGAGACTGACGGAAATCGCCAGCTTCGAGACTATTGCGGCCACGAGGGTGGTGAACAATAATGCCAAACTCTATGTCAACAAGGCTGAAGGCTTCGTCGGGATAAACCTGAAAAAGGAGGACAATGCCGAATTCGTCTGCGACTGTTCGGACATGTCCGAAATCATCGTGATCCGCAAGGACGGGAAGTATGTGGTGACGAAGGTCAGCGACAAGGCGTTTTTCGGGAAGGACATCCTTTATGCGGGCCTGTTCGACAGGAATGACCAGCGTACCATCTACAATGTGATCTACCGTGACGGGAAAGGCGGGATTGCATACGCCAAAAGGTTTGCCGTCACGAGCATAACGCGCGACAAGGAGTATGACATCACCCAGGGGACGCCTGATTCCAGGATACTCTGGTTTACGGCCAACGGCAACGGAGAAGCCGAGACCGTGAAGATATATCTCAGACCGCGTCCGAAGCTGAAAAAGCTCGTGGACGAATACGATTTCGCGAAACTCGCCATCAAAGGTCGGGCTTCCAGGGGGAATGTCGTGACGAAGAACCCTGTCCAGCGCATAATGCTGAAATCCAAAGGCGTCTCTACTATCGGAGGAAAGGATATATGGTTCGATGAAGACATCAACAGACTCAACGAGGACGGCCGCGGCAGGTACCTCGGGCAGTTCGGTACCGGCGACCATATCCTTGCCGTGTTCAAGGACGGGACTTATTATACGACATCTTTTGATCTGAGCAACAGATATCAGGGTGAAATCTCCGTACTGGAAAAGATGGAACCGGGCAGGACATTTGCTGCCGTCTATTACGACGGGCAGCAGAAGTGCTTCTATGTCAAAAGGTTTTCCTTCGATCTCAGCGACAACACTCCCGTGTCGTTCATCGCTTCGGGCAAGGGTTCGTATTTGGTGGACATCAGCGAGGACCGGCATCCGCAGATAGAGGTGACTTTTACCGGTAAATACGCCCACAGGGCTCCGGAACTGATAGACGTCGAGGAGTTCATCGGCAAGAAAGGCCTTCAGGCCAAAGGCAAGAAGGTCAGCCCGTACGATGTGGGAGCGGTACGTTTTGCCGAGCCTCTGCACAAGCCGGAGGATGACATCGAAGAAGAGGCCGCGCAGGCACGGCAGGAGCCTGAAGATGCCGGGGAGGATGCCGCCCGGGATATTTTCCAGGACGCGGAGCCTGCGGAACCTACATTATTCTGAACGGTATGAATTCCGGTACAGCTACGGTCGTAAAGCACACTGGCAGCCACTATCTTCTGGCCCGTCTCCCGGAATGGGACCTGTTTCCGGCAGTGCTCAGGGGCAGAATCCGCCTGAAAGGGAATTCTGTCACCAATCCCGTGGCAGTAGGTGACCGGGTGGTTTATGAGGCGGAGTCGGATATGCCGACACTGGAGAGTCCCGCAGTAATCCTGTCCGTGGAGGAGAGGAGGAACTATGTCATCAGGAAGTCTGCCAACCTGTCCCGGCAGGCGCATATCATAGCCGCCAATCTCGACAAGGCCTTTATCGTTGCGACCCTCGATTTCCCCGAGGTGAAGCTGCCTTTCTTAGACAGGATTCTGGTTACCTGCGAGGTCTACAATGTCCATCCGGTCATCGTTCTGAA
>CASFLY010000115.1 GCA_949295645.1 uncultured Bacteroidales bacterium
ACTCCGGCCAGCCTCCTGCTGCCGACGGAATGTCTATAATACCTCCTGTACTGCCTTTGCCCCCGTCCGGATACGTAGCATGACCGGATCTGGCATCGGCTGCGGCCCTTTCATCGACCTTGTCCCTTCTCAGGGATGCGCCGGCATAGCTGCATACAGCCTCGAAGGCATCTTCGGCAGAATGGGTACTGGTGAACACCTGCTGTCCGGACGGCCCTGACAGTCCCAACCGGTCGCCCAGCAAGGATTCTCCCGACGGGAGACCGTATACACCGTCATCGTGCCAGTACAGGCCTTCGGTATTATCCGAAGCCACTTCCGGATAATCGGCATAGACATTGCCGGCCACATACAGTTCCGGGTAACCATACGGTACAGGTGTTTTCGTCTTGTCGTCATTGGTTCTTGTGTAGATGCCGTTAATATCATAGAACCATTTCCTGTTTTTCTCCTTAGAAGCATCTCCCTGCCTGTAATAATTGTTCACGAGATTGAACCATCCGCCTTCTCCGCCGTACGTGTTGTTGTTGCCCCAGTTGTAAATGACATTGTTCCGAAAGTCGACATGTCCCCTCTTGTCCGGATTTTCATAATCGAGATAGATTTCGGGATGATCGAACCGGGGGTTGCGGCTGTCATGATTGGCAAGCATATTATGGTGGAAAGACGCGTTCTTCCCGCCCCAGATGCCGCCATAGCCATGGGCGCCCTTGGAATGGCCGGCATTTTTAAGGCTTTCCGTCATAATGCACCACTGCAGGGTAAAATTCTCGTTGCCGTAGAAAGAGGCGCACTCGTCCACCGACCAGGACATCGAACAGTGATCGATGATGATATCCGACTGCCTGCGGCCCCATATACAGTCCTGAGCGTCCCCGTCCTTTACCGAATTGCCGAGTCTGAACCTGACGAAACGGATAATGACATTGTCGGCCTTGACTACGGTAGAATAATTCTTGAGACAGATCCCGTCCCCTGGCGCAGTCTGTCCTGCAATGGTCAGGTTCCCGTTTTTTATTTCAAGCGGACTCTCCAACTCGATTATGCCTGCCACATCGAACACGACTGTCCTTTTTCCGCCGGCCTCGACAGCGGCCCTGAGCGAACCAGGCCCGCTGTCTTCAAGGTTGGTCACGTGATACACCGCCCCTCCGCGGCCTCCGGTCACATACATTCCGCCGCCCTCTGCCCCCGGGAACGCAAGAGCCCCGAGATTTTCCTCATACGGCGGTATCAGGAACTGTTCATACACCTCGTCCGGCACATCCGGATTCTGCACCGGCGTCTCGTCCGCAGTCGTTTTCCGGCAGCCCGTCCAAAGCAGCATCATCCCAGCCGCCATCATTATCATCCCTTTCCTCTTGGTCTTCCTCTTCATCTTCATCTTCTATTTTTCTTTATTCTTCCCTCTGGAATTATCGATTCATTCCCGCTATGTCATAATAATATGCGCATGAGAGGGTCGGTGGGGGTCGTGTTGCGGCGGCAATTTCACCCGAAACCCACGACAAAACAACAGTATTAGGAAATGTTAGGACAACAGAGGTGCGAAGGAGGAAAACCAACGGTTAAAGGGAGGGGACCCACGAAGTGGGGAGGACCGCCGGAACAAGTCCCCCACCGACCCGACGCTTATCTAATTGATATCCCCTTCGGAATCGATAATTCCAGGAAGCCCTGTGACCGACCCTTTCGTCAAAACCTCCCCCGTCCTGACCTGCCCCACAACCCTCCTGTCCGCCTCATCCCTGCACAACGACGCCCCCGCATCCTTCAGGACAGCCCTGAACACCTTCCCCACAGGCTCCGCCGCCACAGGATACCTCATATAAAACGGCTTGTCCGCCGACACCTCCTCATATTCCGCCTCATACTTCCCTATCTTCTCCATATCCGGCATCTTCCCCTGCCGGTTTCCTTTCTTCACATATCCGATGTCATAGACATTGTCCTTTATGTAAAAGGAGCCCGGTATCATGGAAGTGGACTCCGAAGTATAGATTTCAAGATAGCGTCCGTCAAGATTCCCGGTAGCCGGCCCCGGGATGAAGATATTCCCCGCGACATTGAACCAGCCCTCCTCTCCCCCGTAGGCAGCCTTCATCCCCCAGTTGAAGACGACATTGTTCACAAACTCCACCGTTCCCCTGTAAAACAGCATATCGGATCCGGAATAAACGCCGGGATGGTCGAAGCGTGGGTTCCTGCTGTTGTTGTCGGCAAGGATGTTATGATGGAACGAGACATTCCTCCCG
This sequence comes from uncultured Bacteroidales bacterium, assembly GCA_949295645.1. GTDB lineage: Bacteria > Bacteroidota > Bacteroidia > Bacteroidales > UBA932 > Cryptobacteroides. Next base: position 2,256 of record CASFLY010000115.1, read on the forward strand.
CCCCAGATGCCGCCATAGCCATGCTCTCCCTTGCGGTGTACCGAGCTGTTCAGGGCCTCGGCGATGATGCACCACTGCACGGTAGCATTGCTCAAGGCATAAAATGAAGCATTCTCATCCGTAGCCCAGCTTACAGAACAGTGGTCCACTATCACATTGCTCACCCGCCGTGCACCGAGAGCATCATTCTCGTCCTTCTGTGCCGAGCCCATACGGAACCGCATATACCGGATTACCACCTCGTCCGCACCTATGTACAGGCCGTGGTCACGCAGGGTAATTCCCTCTCCGGGAGCGGTTTCCCCGGAAATCGTGATGAAAGGGTCCTCGATTTTCAGGGTGGACTTCAGACGGATGTCGCCCGAGACCGCAAACTCCACGATGCGCGGGCCTTCCGACTCCACGGCATGCCTCAGGGTCCCCTCCTCGTCCGTATCTTCCAGGGAAGTCACGGTAAAGACCTTGCCGCCCTTCCCTCCGCGGGTGTACTTTCCGCCTCCGTCAGCGCCTTCGAACGCGAGTTCCGGGCTCTGCGGTTCATGCACATACTGTCCGTTCCGGACCGCCCTCCCGTCGGGCACATACTCGATATTGTTTGCCGCCTCATACTCGAGGGAAGCCCAAATGAACGGGCCCACCCCCTTGCAGTCATTCTCTATCACCGGCTCGCTCAGATAGTACTCATACGTACCGCTGCGCATGTCCTTGCCTCCGAGTCCCGCCACGGCACAGCAGGAAGTCAGAGAGATGGTGCCGTCGGGGTTTTCCCTGATAAAAGCACTGACGAACTTACGGTAAAGCTCCCGGGAGAAATCCCGCCACTCCGGGGAGAGCCAGCCCCGGCGGACACCTTTCAGATAACAGTAGACGAACATGGCCGAAGCGGTCGACTCAAGATAGTTCCCCTCTCGTCCCGGAGAGTCGAGCACCTGGTACCACATCCCTGTCTCCGGGTCGGCATACTTTGGAAGCACTTCCATAAGGTACCTGAACTGCCTTATCAGCTCCGAAGTCCCGGGATGTTTTTCCGGCAGATAATCCATGGTCTCGGCCAGGGCCATGGCATACCAGCCGCAGGCCCGGCCCCAGGCATGCGCCGACTGTCCGGTCAGGGAATCCGCCCAGAACATCCCACGGGACTCGTCCCAGGCGTGTCTGAACAGGCCCGTGACAGGGTCGAAAGTATGCCTTGAGGCAACGGTGAAATCCCGGCAGATGTCGCTGAATACCGAATCCCGCTCCTGAGCCGGAGTGAATTTCCTGGTGTACTCGGCAAGGAAAGGCTGGGCCATATACAGGCCGTCCAGCCAGACCTGGTGCGGATACACCTGTTTGTGCCAAAACACGCCCTCACTCGTCCTGGGTTGGGAATCGAGCTGTTCCCTGAGTTTCCGCAACACCCTGCGGTACTTCCGGTCGCCTGTATCATAATAAAGCCGGTAGTAGATCCGCCCGGGGCAGATATGGTCGAGGTTGTAGTTCTCCTTTTTATAAGTGGCGATATTCCCGTTCCCGTCGGCCATAGTGTCCGCCCAGTCACGCACGTAGTCCACGGGGTAGGAAAGCCCGTAACGCTCCGCCACGTCGAGGAAAGACAGCAGTTCGAGTCCTGTAGTATAGTTCCACTTGAGCTTGCCCTGCCTGCCGTCGAGATACGTCGCCTGCGGATTGCGGAGCATCTCGGAATCCATCATCCGGACGGAATAGGGGATGTCTCGGGACACCCGGGAAGAAGATCCGGGAGCACCGGCTTCCGGTGCAATGGCGGAAGCCGCCGCCTGGGCCAGAAGGACGGCCGCAAGAGAAATGCCGAGCCTGTATTTCATAACATGTTCCATTTTATGCCTTGTGTTCCTTTATGTAATCGACAGGTGAAATGCCGAAATGCTTCTTGAACGAACGGCTGAAATATCCCGGGTCGGAAAATCCTACCTTGTAGCAGGTCTCCGAAACGGAATACTGGCCGCTTTTCAGGTAATATGTAGCCTTTTCGAGCCTGAAATCCTGGATAAGTTCCACCGGGGACTTTCCAGTCAGGCCCTTTATCTTGTTGTACATCGATGTCCTGCCCATCCCGACATAGCCTGCGAGCTGGTCCACCGTCACCTCGGCATCGGATACATTCTCCTCAAGCCAGGTCATCACCTTTTTGATAAGCACCTCGTCCCTGTCGGTAATGACTATCTCGTCCGGTCGTATCCTGACTTTGGCGTCGCCCCCTGCACCGGCATTGTCAGAGCGGGCCATCATCGAAAGCAATGACCGCCTGCGCTCTATCAGGTTGTCGATTCTGGCTGAAAGCAGCTCCATCGTAAACGGTTTCGAGATATAGCCGTCCACACCGTATTTCATAGCCTTCAGATGGGTGTCATTCTCGTGGCGGGCCGTTATCATAATTACAGGTATATGACTGGTGTTGAAATCGTTGCGGATATGATTCACCAAGGCTATGCCGTCCATTCTCGGCATCATCAGATCCGTGATTATGATGTCCGGCATCCAACCCTGGTCGATCAGGGCCAGGGCCTCGACCCCGTTGGCCGCATCGCGGACTTCATATCTGTTTATCAGGGCATTGTAGATATAGATCCGCAGTTCCGCATTGTCCTCCACCACCATTACCTTGAGGGCGTTTTCCGGATACGTCGGCTTCACCTTGTATTTGCTGAGGCCGTAGGACTCCGCCACCTCCTGCGCCGGCCCGTCTTCGACGATATCGGCCTGGCTTTCATTGAAATGTTCCTTCCCGAGAGGCAGCCTGACATAGAACTGCGATCCCTTGCCCTTTTCGCTCTCGACCCATATTTTCCCGCCGTGGACATCGGCTATCTCCCTGCAGAACGAAAGGCCTATTCCGCTGCTGGCCACACCGTTGAAAGAATGTTCCCCGGTAGAGATGAACGGCTCGAATATGGCGGTCTGCCTGTCTTTCGGGACGCCTATCCCGTTGTCCTTTACCATAATGGTAAAAAATTCCCCGCCGTCCTTGTAATACACCGCCACCTCTATCCTGCCGCCGTCGGCCGTATATTTGAACGCATTGGATATCAGATTGTAGACCAGGGCTTCAATCCTCACGGAATCGCACCATATCATCAGGCTGTCGGTGGAATGCGTGAGCCTCATCTCGATGTGCCGTTCGACAGACATGTCCTTGAAGTCGTCATAGACCTGCTTTACCGTCTGCACTATGTCTATCTGCCTTATATTCAGCTGCATCTTGCCTCTGACAATGCGCCTTATGTCCAAAAGCTGGTTCACGAGGGTCATCATCCGCCTGGAATTCTTATAGACAAGGTCGACGCTGTACTCATCGGGAGAGCCGGGCGCCATCCTGTGTTTTATGTCCTCTATACCTCCCAGAATCAGAGTCAGAGGGGTGCGGAGCTCGTGGGATATGTTGGTGAAGAAACGCCCTTTTATCTCGTTGAGCCTTTCCTGAAGGGCCACGTCGTTTTTCAGCCTGACAGACGTGACGAACATCCGGACAAGAACCGCAATGACGGATATGACGACAAGGCTGTAGAAGAGGACAGCCCACCAGGAAGCCCATGGATGCGGCCTGACCCTCAGGTTTACGGAGACCGTCTGCGGGTCGGAGTAGCCTGCTTCGGTGGATGCCGAAACCATAAACTCATAGCGGCCGGCAGGAATCCGCGAATACGAGACGGAAGTGTTGCCGTTGGCCGCAATCCAGGCCTTGTCATAGCCTTTGAGCATGTAGGAATACCTTATGTTGTCCAGGATGCTGAAATTCAGGGATGCGAAATCGAAACTGAAAAACGAATAGTCGTGAGGTATGACGATTCCGTCCCGGGCCGGCACGGGGCGGCCGTCGACCGTAAACCCTGAAATGACAAGGTGCTTGTCTTCAGGTTCGTAGACGAACATATCGGGGTCGAAGCGGTAAACATTGTTCAGGGTGCCGAAGGCAATGGTGCCGTCTGTAAGTCTGGCGCAGGCAGCTTCGCTGAATGTGGTGGGGATGACCCCGTAATATCGGGAATAATTCACGACCGACCTGTCGGCCTTCGAAAATCTGGAAATGCCCGTTTCCGTGGAAAGCCAGATATCCCCGTCCATGTCGTCCACGGCAGAAAGCACGATATTGCTGCTCAGGCCGTCCGCCCTGCTGACTATGTCGAATACAGGGCCGTCCTGTCCGAACTCGATTCTGTTAAGGCCTCCTCCGAAAGTGCACAGCCAGGTATCCCCTCCATTGTCGGTAAAGATATAGATGATGTCGTTGTTCCCGAGAGAACGGATGTCGCCAGGGACTTTCCTCTCGGCGTGGAATTCGGTAAGTTCCGGATTTTCCCCGGGCCAGAACCAGATCAGGCCGCCTACCGTCGCCACCAGCATCCTGCCGTCGGGCATGCAGTGTACGTAACGGACCTTCTCCCCCATATCGAGAGGATAGTTCGGGAAATCCCTGTAGACGGTACAGAATCTTGTGCTGTCGGCATCGGGAAGTGCGGAAAGGCCGCCTCCGTACGTCCCTACCCACAGCCGGCCGGAAGAATCCTGGGCTATGGAATAGACATCGTCCGAGCTCAGGGAATGAGGATCGGAAGGGTCATGACGGAAACGCCGTTCCGGACTGCAGCCGTCCCCGTCGGGACGGAGCTTCAGCAGTCCGTCACCCTTGGTACAGAGCCATATATTGCCGTCCCTGTCTTCGAATATGGAATAGATGACGCCGAAAGTCTCTGAGCCCCTTATTTTCCTGCAGGAAGACATGTCGGAAGTGTACACGAAGAGTTCCCTGCTTTTGGTGGCCACCCATACCGAGCCCTTGCTGTCCGTCAGCATGGCCCTGACTTCCGAGGAAGAAATCCTGTCGGAAGACTCCGACGGAGGAGCCACGACTTCGACCCTCGGATTGATGACCGTTGCCCGTTCGAGCCCCCTCCTGACAGTAGAAAACCACAGGACACCCGAATCGTCCACGGTGTAGCAGGCCACCCCGTTCATAAAACGGCAGTCCGGGGATTCCCGGACATTGTTCAGGGGAACGATCTCGTCGGCATCACGGTCATAATAGCCGAAACCGTAGTCGTTCATCTTTATCCAGAGCCGGCCGTCATGCTCGAGCACCCTCGCCAGCGTGTCGGTATAGTAGGACATCACGTTGCGGCTATGCTCATAATGTCTGAATGCCTGCCGCCCGGGATTCCAGGAAGTGATTCCCGTCCTGTCCGTCACGATCCACAACAGGCCCTCCGGATCCGGGAACGTATACCTGACCCGTCCTATATCCCCTTTGTGGAAACGGAAAGAAAAGTCGGTGGTGTCTACCGAAGCTATGGTGCCGTCCGAGAATCCTACATAGAGGCCTCCGGCACCGCCCCCCCCGGTGACTGTCATGGAAACCGCCCCTCCGGCAGCAGGATTATCGTAAGGCTTGTGAAACCTCCGGCCCGAAACCTTGTCTACCGCGAAGATTTCTTCCGCGGAAGAAAAGACGAGCAGGTTTCCTGTTTCGGCGAAACAGGAAATGCCGGGATTCCTGGTGATTATGGAAATGCCGCCGTCCCTGACAGATGCCAGCCCGGTCTCGGAAACGACATATATGTTACCGTCCGAATCCTCGAAAATCTCCCTTATCTCCTTTCCGATGACATTTTCCGGAGCCTCGTTGAAGATGAGTTCCGATTCCAGATCAGGGCCGGTCTTGTACAGGCCGATTCCTTCCAGGGCCATCCAGGTATTTCCCGCCCTGTCGCAATGGTATTTACCCACACGGGCCTTGGACAGCGCAGGATCGATATCTCCCGGGACGGCGACAAACCTCCCGTTTTCCGAATCGAAGCGGAAAATGGAATTGTCGTAGGTCGTCACCCACAGGTGTCCGCCGGCATCTTCGTTCAGGGAAAGGATTCTGTTGTGCGACAGGTTCGAATAGTCCCCCGGCTGGACGGTATAGTTCACGAAACGGTTCCCGTCGAAGCGGCTCAGACCGTACCAGGTGGAAATCCAGATATAGCCGTCCCTGTCCTGGAGGATCTGGCTGATATAATTGTGGGACAGCCCGTCTTCGGAAGAATAATGTTCGAAAATACAGTCCAACGGCGCTGCGGCAGCCTGCAACGCCAGCATCAGGACAGAGATGACCGGTAATAAACGCTTCATTCGGATTTGGTCGGTTTAGCTGTATGACGACAGATCATCTCAAGTTACTTAAAATAATTTGAAATACCAATCTCCGGACGGGCCGAGGACAGCTTCAGGGGTGTATTTACGCGCTTCCCGCGGGCTGAGCGTATGCGCCCATCCCACTCTATCCCCGGCAGCCGCCGCTCCGGGGCCGTAATTGGCATATTCCGCATAGAAAGATGTCTTTTCCGCGTCTTTCTTGTTCCAGTTGTGCCAGCCCTCTTTCAAGATATGGTCTCCGAGTTCGCATTCCATGAACACTGTCCTGGCATACGGCCGCCATGGGCGTCCGAGATATACCCTGTCGGCATTTTCATTATGGACAAGGCGGCAGTTTCTGAAGACATAGCCCCATTCCTGCCCCTCAGGGGTCGAAGCGGCCGTGACATAGCTGTTTTTCTTGCTCATAATGACACAGTCCTCGAACCAGGCGACAGAAAAGCCGAAGATAAAGTCGGTGGTGCCCTCGATATAGCAGCCTTTGAAAAACTGGCGCTGTCCAGGGCCGAATGTATAGACGGTGTCCTGATTCGCTATGAACCTGCAGTTTACGAAAGCCACCCTGTCCCCGTTCACCGTGACGGCACAGGCCTGGGCGATTTCTTCGGATGCCCCTGCAGAATTCTCGAATGTCAGGTTCTCCGCGAAAAAGTCGTTTGCATGAAGGAAAACGGTCGAAGTGGCGGAGGTGCCCATCTCATAACCCGTAGAACCTTTTTTCAAGGCATAGTCGTTCCAGACAATGACGGTGGTTTCGGGGTTTTCCCCTGTCAGGTGAAGTTTTTCCTTGTTGGAAGGTATGGTAAGTTTCTCGTTATAGATTCCTTCACGGATACGGATCGTGGTCTGGTCCTGCTTGCAGTAGTCCGGAGCGGCATTTACGGCTTCCTGTACGGTAAAAAAGTCCCCGCTGCCGTCTTTGGCCACCACGAAATCGTACTCGGTCACGTGCAGTGCAAGTTCCGGAACCGCCTCCACGATGGCGGGCAACAGCAGCTCCACCAGCCTGCGGGCTCCGGCCACATTCGTGTGGGTATTGTCTTTCAGTCCGTCAGGGTGTCTCGGACAGGTACCGGGCTCTATCCACATATAATATTTTCTGGAGGCCTCATCCCCGAGGGATTCCAGCCATGTCTGGGTGATGGCATTGGCGTCTATGACAGGTACGCCGTATTCGCGGGCCACCTGGAAAACGGCTTCCGGATAGTCGCCGTGGCAGTCTTTTCTCAGTTTTCCCTCCTTGTCGAACCAGCGGCGCGACACAGGGGTGAAAAGTACCGGCCTCGCTCCTTTCTCTAAGGCATATCCGACGAATGTCTTCAGGTTTTCCCGATAGGCTCCGAATGCAGGGGCGTATCTTTCCGGATCATCCGACTTGGAATCATTGTGCCCGAACTGGATGAAAAGGCAGTCCCCCGATTTCAGATCGGCCTTTACCCTGTCCCACAGGCCGCTGTCTATGAAACTTTTGGTACTCCGTCCGTTCCTGGCATAATTGCACACCGTCACCGAAGTGTCGAGATGGGACGGCAGTCTCTGTCCCCAGCCCCTCTCGGGATTCCCGCCGGAAAGATCCTTGTCGGCCATGGTCGAGTCGCCCATCAGGCGCAAGGTGATTTTACCGCCCTGCTGCCCTGCACACGGAAGGCACAGGGACAGAAAGGCGGATATGAAAATCACATAAAAACGGTTTGTCATTTCAGTGTCAAATTATGATTGTTGTACTGGAACACTTCCGGAGCATCCCCGCCGGCGTCCCGGCAGTCCTCCATCGTCACATTCCGGCAGTTCGCTACGGAAAAGCCGGCTCCTTCGCCCTGCCTGACATTCACATTCCTGAGGACGACCCCGTCGGAGTACCGGATATCCGCCCCTTTCCGTGCCACTATATTGCAGTTCTCCACAGTGATTCCGGAAATATTCTTCTCCGGGATGCCGTTGAAATACATCGCCCGGCCCGCACCGTTGCAGGTGATGTTCCTTATATGGATTTCCCGGAATTCCGGCGTGGTCTCGTCTGCCGGGACGTATGCTATGTCATAGCCCTCGGGCTGTCCCGCCTCCGCAGCTTCCAGGGCCGACATCCCGCCATAGTGCAGGTCGAACAGCAGAGGCTCTGTCGGGATATCGGTCATCACTATATCCGAAATATGGATGTTGCGCACCACCCCGCCCCGTCCGCGGCGGCTCTTGAACCTCAGGCCTACGTCCGTACCGAGGAAACTGCAGTTCGTCACGGAGACATTTTCCACACCGCCCGACATCTCGCTTCCCACCACGAAACCGCCGTGCCCGTGGAAGACTCTGCAATTGTCCACTATGATGTTCCTGCAAGGCCTGGCCCTGCGGCGTCCGTCCTCGTCCTTCCCGGACTTGATGCAGATGGCGTCATCGCCGACGTCGAACGATGAGTTTGTCAGCAGCACACCCTCGCAGGAATCTATGTCGATACCGTCGCCGTTCTGGGAATACCACGGGTTCCTGACCGTGATATTGTTTATAATCACGTTTCTGCACATAAGGGGATGGATGTTCCAGCACGGCGAATTCTGGAACAGGACATCTTCGAGCAGGACATTCTCGCACTCCTTCAGTCCGATCAGGACAGGTCTCAGGTAGGTTTTCACGGACTCCCATTCCTCGTCGGTCTCAAGGCCCTGCGGGACATTGAAATCATCGCTTGCCAGCGACCCCCTGTACGAGCTCGAATCCGGATACCATACCGAGCCGGCCTTGTCCGTAAAACCGCCCGAGGCTGTGAGCTCCTTCCATTGGGAAGCCGTCATCTTGGATTTTTTCACCTGCCTCCACGCATCTCCGGAACCGTCGATGGTCCCTCCGCCGGTAATGGCTATGTTTTTGGCGCCGTCGGCGTTGATCGGGGCTATGCAGCGTCTGGTATCGAGGCCTTCGAACACTGTTTCCACAATCGGGTAAAGGCTTCTGTCTGGCGAAAACAGGATGACCGCATTCGGTGTGACATGAAGGTCTATATTGTCTTCAAGGGTAATGGGGCCGGTAAGCCAGATGCCTTCCGGGACCACTATACGGCCGCCGCCGAGAGAAGAAAGATGGGCAATGGCAGACCTGAAAGCCTCTGTATTCATGGCAATACCGTCACCCTTACCGCCGAAATCGAGGATATTCGCCTCACGGTCAGGAATGACGGGACGCACCACCCGCTCCATCCGGAACGGAAGATTTTCATAAAGACTGTCGGATTCTGCCGTCCGGGCACAGCTGCAGGACAGGAACAAGACCGGCAGGCCCAGCAATGCCACGGAGATGTTTTTCCTTATGCTCGCATTCATCATCTTGCGGTTTGCGTTTCGTATGATTCTGGTTTTCGCAAAAATAAAGACAATGAAAAAGTCCGTCACGGACTTTTTATCATAAAACCGAGACTTATTTTCATCTCCGCAGGAAACGGCATAATATGGAAGACGATAGCGAATTCTAAAGAGACTGCGCCAAAATTTACATTTTGACGCAGTCTCCGATATGGTAAAGGTTACAGTTCCGAAACAGACAAGGAGACTATTTCACGGTCACCTTCAGAGGATGTGCCTGAGCATAGGCGAAATCCTTTACAGTCGCGGCCCAGGTTTCAGGGGATGCGACTCCGCCCTTGCTCCAGCCGGAGCCTGTCCATACGTCTGCACGCTTGCCCGGCGTAACGGAGTATTTGAGCACGGCATGACCGTCCATGGTATCGGTCACGACATTTTCCTCGGCTGCATCCACTACGAGCCCTACGGAAATGTTCCCGTCCGCCTCGGGATCGGCGCTGTCGGAAGCCTTTTCGGTGAAAGCGATATAATGGTCTCCGTCCTCACGTGCGATGACATCGTGAAGTACGGCTCCCAACACTACGGGAAGCTTGTCGGCTGCGGCGTTGTACCAGTTCGAAATCTTTATGAAATTCGTATTGGCATCCACCGTCAGTTCCCTCTTGAGGGTGACCTGATGGCCGTTTACATCGAAAGGCCTGTAGGTAAAGAGGACCTTCGTGCGGATAGGGCCGTTGCAGATACGGGTATAGGTCTCGTAATTGTCTCCAAGGACTATCCTGCCGTCGGCATACGGAGCCAGGGCGCCGCCGCCGAGGGTGGCGTCCACCTTGTAGCAGTCCATCCCGTCACCATGGTCGTGATGGTAGTCGTTCAGTTCGAATCTCCTGTCCACGACAAGGGTCTCGACGCTTTTCGTCCAGATGTCCGGGCCGAGGGTGCGAGGGAATTCGAGGGCCGGACCGTAGACACGTCCGGCAATGCGGTTGTTCTCGTAGGCATAGTCATCGAGTCTCTCGGGGACATAGCGGCTGAACACGAGGGTGTCATAAGCCTCGCGCTCGCCGGCCTTTATCGTATAGTCCACGACAGCACCTGCCGGAACAGTGGCCTGGAATACAAGTTTCACCATCCCGTAGTCCTCGGTGTACACCTGGGAAGGCACCTGGATGCCGGCAGCATCGGTGATGACGACATTGTCGGCAGTAAGTTCGGGATGTGCGGCAATGATGTTGCCGAAATCAAGTTCCACCGTCTCGCATACCCTGTCGAGCTCCGAAGCGTTCTCGACGGAAACCGTCAGGTCTTTCGGGCCGCAGGAAACGGCGGAAGCAGCTGCCAGGACGGCAGCTGCAATCGAAAATATGCGTCTCATAAGCATTACTGCGGCTGTTTTCCGATATAGGCAAGGATACCTCCGTCCACATAAAGGATGTGCCCGTTCACGAAGTCGGATGCCGAAGAGGCAAGGAAGACTGCAGGGCCCTGGAGGTCTTCGGCATTGCCCCAGCGGGCAGCCGGAGTCTTGGCCACGATGAATGCGTCGAACGGATGGCGGGAACCGTCTGCCTGACGCTCGCGCAGAGGCGCCGTCTGAGGAGTGGCGATGTAGCCCGGACCGATACCGTTGCACTGGATGTTGTATTCACCGTATTCGGAAGCGATGTTGCGGGTCAGCATCTTCAGGCCGCCCTTGGCAGCTGCGTATGCGGACACTGTCTCGCGCCCGAGTTCGGACATCATGGAGCAGATGTTGATGATCTTTCCGCCGCCGTTTTTGATCATCGAAGGGATGACGGCCTTGGAAACGATGAACGGGCCGTTCAGGTCGATGTCGATCACCTGACGGAATTCCTCGGCCTTCATCTCTATCATCGGGATGCGCTTGATGATTCCCGCGTTGTTCACAAGAATATTAATAGGACCGAGATCCTTTTCTATTTTTGCCACGAGTTCCTGTACCTGGTCTTCCTTGGTGACATCGCATACATAACCTTTGGCATCTATGCCCTTTTCCTTATATGAAGCAAGCCCCTTGTCCACGAGTTCCTGCTTGATGTCGTTGAACGCGATTTTGGCGCCGGCCTCCGCAAAGGCGGTAGCCAGTGCGAAACCGATACCGTAAGATGCACCTGTTACGAGGGCCACCTTACCTTCGAGTGAAAAATTTACCATAATCAAGTTGTATTAAGTAATGTCCTTTATTTCAGATCCGTCGTATTGCATCCGTCCATATCCCCGTAGTCGAGGTTCTCGCCGCACATTGCCCAGATGAACGTGTAGTTCTTGGTGGCACAGGCCGAGTGGATGCTCCACTCCGGTGAGATTACGGCCTGCTCGGCCTTCATCCAGATATGGCGGGTCTCGTCAGGTTCTCCCATAAAGTGGCAGACCGCCTGGTCTTCAGGGATTTCGAAGTAGAAATACACTTCCATGCGCCGGTTGTGCGTATGTGCAGGCATCGTGTTCCAGGTGCTGCCCGGCTTGAGTTCCGTCATCCCCATCTGGAGCTGGCAGGTAGGGACTACTTCCTTGACGAGCATCCTGTTGATGACGCGATGGTTGCTCTCCTCGAGCGTACCAAGCTCCATATGTACGGCTTCGGCCCGCGTAGTGAGATGATCCGGGTATGAGGTATGGGCAGTGGAGCTGCAGAAATAGAATTTGGCCGGATTTCTCGGGTCGGCGCTCGCAAAGGTGACTTTTCTGTCGCCCCTTCCGAGATAAAGGGCTTCCTTGAACTCCATGTCATAGGTCTTGTCACCTGCCGTTACCGTGCCTTTCCCCCCGACATTGAAGATGCCTATTTCGCGCCTTGAGAGGAAGTACTCCGACCTGAGGATATCCATCGGGCTGAGTTCGAGAACCTCGTTTACAGGCATCGCACCGCCTGCGATCATCCTGTCATGCATCGTATAGACAGCATTGATTTCATCGGCTGAAAAGACTTTCTCTATAAGATAGTTTTTCCTGAGCTGGGCGGTGTCGTAATGTTTGACGTCCTGCGGATGGGCCGCATACCGGACTTCAGTGTTCATTTTCATAATTTATAAAGCTTAAATCATTTTCAATCAGTACGATAATGGCCGAATAAAGAACCTGCCATTTTCGGCTGCATCCATATAAACCAGCCAAAAATAGTAAATTAAATCGGAACGTCAAACAAGATTCAGCAAAAACGCGAAATTTTCCGTTCCCGTTCACGGAAAATCCGGATCCGGCAATATTACCTGATAATCTGGACCTCGTCTTCCTTGTATCCGGACTCCGGCGCGACTGTCAGAGTAGAGAAATTGTGCTCCGTATCCTGCTGAAGACCGCCCAGCCCGATACCGGATTCTCCGCCGTTTGTTTTCAGGTAGTCGCCGCAGATGGCGAAGTCCCAGTCCATACGCCCGGCCCACAGCGCATCCTCTTCATCGGAAGCGAATGTGCTTGTCCCGACCGTTTCACCTTTCTCGAACGAGAAATAGGTCCACTTCCCGTCATCGAGACCGCTGATGGTGATCTCTCCGGAAACTGCGGGAGTCGCATCCTCCCCCGTGCCTTCGGTACATCCCGCAATCAGGATTCCCGCCAATATGGAAATAAAGATTCTTTTCATACCCAGTTGATGAAAAATTCCGGCCTGCCGAGGCTGCCGATAAGATATACATTACTCGAAATTGCGGCTGCCGTCGCCTGCATACACATATTTCATCCTGATGGTTCCGTTCTCCCTGTCGTACTCCGAAAAACGGACCTTGGCATACTTGCCGTCAGCTGTCCTGAAAACGAACGGTGCCGCCACCGGCTGTCCCGTGACAGCATTCAGCCACATGACCGGAGTATACGAACATTGGTCCGGCTCTACGGTCGGGATGTTGAACATGTTCCTGCCTTCTTTCAGTACAGTATGGTTTATACTTTCACAGGTATAGATACGAGGAGATGCAGGATCATCCCTGTAGTCGTAGACCGAGAAAGATTCGATGGTCCCTTCTCCGAGCTCCGAACCGATGTTGCTTCGTGTCACGGTCAGAAAATAGTTGGGTTCAGCCATTTCCTCTACCTTGCCGGTATATTTGCTGAAATCGAGGGCTATTTCGATTTCGGAATCCCCGTACTGGCCCTGCATCGGGAAATCGTTGCCCTGATTGTAAATGACGGGGGAAGGATAATCGTATACCGGTGTGGAATCGGAACCCTTGTTGCCTACTCCCATCCTCAGGGCAATGTCATTCCGGGAAGTATAGTCGAGTGCCACCCTGAATACTATTTCCGGATATTCCCTGTATTCGACAGCCACTCCGAGCAAATCGTTCTGGAGATACTGGTTTTCGTGCTCATGAAGGAAAAACCAGTAAGGGAGATAATACCGGCCGTCGTCATGGCTGAATGTCCCCCAGGTATTCACTGCGATGAATGCTCCCTTGTGGATCTGTCCGTCGGGGTCGGTGAATTCCACCGTGTCGTCATAGCCTGCAATCGTCATTGCGTGCGCCCCGTCAGTGGAATATTCCTCCATAATGCAGTCATATCCGGTTTCCGACGGTCCGGAATAATTCGAATACAGTCCCTGCAAGGCGTCCGAATAGCCGGAAAATATGAGGACACCGCCTTCGCCGCCTTCCACGCCCTTATTATAAAGATACCGTTTTGCCTGTCCGATGCTTTCTTCATCCGTGATTTCCAGACGGACGAATTCCGTCGGCCTGTATTTCAGGGCATTGAGGTATTTTTCGAAACCCGTCGCCCAGCTATAGTAAAAGACTGACGTTTGATTCGGGAAGTCGGACTCCGTCATAAAGCCGGTATTCATTCCCAGGCTGAGCCCCTCTTCGGTAAAACCGCCTTCATCGACTCCGTTGTTCAGAAAATTCCAGCTGAAAAGATAACTGAACCTGTTTTCAGGCAATGAGGCGTCCCTGTCGAGCAAAGTGTTCATTTCGTATGTGAACATATACCCTATTCCCGAAGCCTGGGCACAGGAACCTCCTATCTGATAGATGATCGGAGGGAAATGCCTGCTGAGGGAATTGTCCACCGACACCGGCAGTTCCGAAGCGGCCCGTGTCACGGGTGCCGGGCATTTCCACGGTTTCGTCATAACTCCCATCACCATTTTCCCGTCATCGGCACTCTGTGCGGAAACCCGGGAAGCGGCAGCCGGAAGCGACATCATGATGATGGCTGCGATTATCGTCCTGATTTTCATATTTATCTATTCGAGTCTTTTTATTGTCTTTTCCACTTCTTTACCGACTCTTTCAGGGAGCTCGCCGGAGGCTATTTCACGCAGGGCCGTTATGATTTCACCCCTGGAGACGGAAAGCGAATACCAGCCGAGAGCTTCACAGGCATCCCTGCGAAGCGGCACCGGTTCGGTATCGTCCGCCACTATCGACAAAAGGACAGGGACGGCCCCGACAGTGTTGCTGTTCCTGAAAGAGCGGACGGCACTTCTGCGCCGGCTGTCCGGAAGGTTCCTGTCAGCTGCCCTCGAAATCATCTCGATCCACCGGCTTCCGTCAATGACATCCAGGGCGCCCCCTGCAGCTATCCCCGATACACGCACCATATCGGGATGCTCCACGACCGTTTTTTCCAGAGCTTCCGACAGAGTGCTGTCGCACATATCGGCGGCGATGTGGCAGGCTGTCCTGACGACCATTTCATACGGATCATCCAGGGCTGTGACCACAGCGTCGTGCAGAAGTCCCGACTTCATTTTCTCCAACGCTTTCAAGGCATGTATCCTGACGGTCAGGGCGCGGTCGTTCCGGAGCAGGTCCAATGCCGCTTCATCCGCCCCTTCTTCCCCGATTTCGGAAAGAACGGAGATACCGGCCGACCGCAGCACAGGATTGTCGCTTTTAAGGTATTTTTTCCACACTCCCGGCCTGTCGCGGCGGAACAGGAGGTCTTTGTGCAGTCTTGCCACAGCCTTGGCCTCTGTTTCAGTATGCGGTGCGAACCTGAAAGTCGGGTCACCTGTCAAATGCGATTCGAGATACGGGATTTCCCTCTGCCACATTCCGACCCTTTCTCCCATGGAAACCATACCCAGAAGCTTGTCCTCCCATTTATCCTGAAGCACGTTTACCGTATTTCCCTGTGCGACAACGCATTTCCCTGGTCCGAACACGTGACATCCGGCTACATAGCCGTCATCCCGGTGGAACGAACCGTTGTAGCAGGCATTGAATATGATGAAACGGGGATTGCTTCTGAGTTCCATTATCTCGTCGAGAGTAATGTTTATCTTTCTTTCTACTTCTTCCTCGGCAGCCTTGTATGCAGCTATGGAGGAATCACTTACCACTTCCCGCGAAAGATGGTAGACCGAATCCAGGACTTCTTTCAGGAACGGCTCTTCATCGGCGGTCCCCCTGTATTTTTCATAAGAAGAGATGATCCGGCCTTCAAGCCTGTGTATGGCATCCTCAAGGGAATGAATGGAAGTTTCCGAACTGTTTATGTACTGCGTGTCGAATTCCCCGTGTTCGCTGAACATGAAGAAGTCGGTATCCTCCCGCTGCAGTTCGTTGAAAAGACGGTCCTCCATATACCTGGCTTCGCGGAAATTCAAAAAACGGTTTCCGGACGAACGGTCGAAACAGTACGGAAAATTTTCCCTGAACACCAGCGGCTTCTGCCTCCATACGGTCAGACAGTCGGAATTATAGCCGTGTCCGGCGAAATAGATCATATTGTCGAGAGGGTTTTGCTCCCTGTGCGCAGCGACGACCTTTCTCAGATACGACCTCATAATGTCATATTTGTCTCCTTCCATCACGCCCGGGACCTTCATCCTCGCAGAGTAGATTTCCGGTTGCAGAGTCTGGGCGCCGCTCCCGGAGAGCCTGTAATAGAAAACGTCATTCCGCACGCTGTCCCTGGCAATGAACTCGAATTCCAAATCGAAATCATCATAGAATCTGTCGGACGCTACCGACGACTCGAATTCGGGAAATCTCTCCTCGTCCATTTTGAAGGCCGTAGTAAGGTGCTGCCCCTCCCTTATCATCGCAATCGGGATGTCGCCTACCAGAACGATGCCTTCGAGAGCCGGTTTCTTTTCTGCAATCCCGATAATCTTCCTCCTCAGCTGCATGGGATCCGACCAGTCGTCCGCCAGAATGTATGTGGCAAGCCCTTCTTTCTCGAGCACATCCCGATATGCCTCTATCTCCGCCGTGCACTCTCTGTAAGTGGCAATATCGGAAATGATGGCAAATGACGACCCGCCGCCTTTGCCGCAGGGAATGAAGACGGAATTCCCGCCCTCTTCCGCCGTCACGGCCATCGCGGCCGGACAGAAGGCGGCCGCCATACAGACATATAACGCTATCCTTTTCATTGTCATCTCTCCGTTTACCTTAAATAATCCTCAAGTCTCCCGACCGTTTTGACGATTTCCTCCTTTACCGGTCCGGGTATATCCTGTCCGCTTTCCAGATATCCGCTAAGTTCCTCCACAATCATCGCCCTGTTATACGCATAGACATACCATCCGAGGACTTCCGCCACTTCCACACGCAGATCCTCGTCTTCAGAGCCGTCCGTCACGACTTCGAGACATTTTTCTGCCAGATGCGGATAAGGATTGTTCCTCATCGAGGCGATATAAAGTCCGCGCATTTCGGTATTTCTGTCTTCAAGGGCTTTCTCTGCTCCTTCCGCCATCCGGCTCTGCGCATCTGTCCTGTCCAGCACCTCTTTCAGGAAAGCCTCCTTGTCGAATATGAATCCGGCACCGTTTATCTTCTCTTCGAGGGCCTTCTGGAACTTCCGGTCAGGGAATTTGGAGCCTCCGCTGACTATGTTGAACGCCGTTCTGAGAGCATTGTATTCGCTCAGGTACATTTCCGCCAGAGGCTCTATGAGGTCATCGGAACCGATCTTACCCATATAATAAGCCGCTTTTCGGCGGATGAATTCGTACGGGTCGTCTATGGCCTTTTTCAAAAGTCCGGGATATGCCACTCCACCGTAATGGGCCAGAAGATGCATGCATTGAAGCCGCAGCATATAATACTCGGAAGAAGCGTATTTTTCCATCAACAGTTCGGGCAAACCGGCATAATGCAGGGTGTAAAGCCTGTGCAGGGCGAGACCCTGTATGTCGCAAGGGTACTTTTCATCGGTATATTCCATCCAGTAGCCGACATCCGTGTTTTTCAGATCAGGTCTGACAGAACCGGACGGAGGGGTGAATCGGAATGTCGGGTCTCCGAATATATGGGATTCCATGATATTGACCTGCTGCATCCATTCGCCGACACTGTAGCCTTCCGCGAGCATCCCCATAAGATCGGACGAGGATTTGTCCTGCAGGACGTTTACAGAGTTTCCTATGGCTGCGACAGTGTTCCCGCCGGACATGACGTATCTCGAGGCAATACAGTCCTGCTCCCTGAAATCGCCGTTGTAACAGGCATCGAATATAGCAAGCCTGACGTTGGGTTTTGCGGCCTGGATGTCTTCCAGCACGATGCCGGTCCTGAGGTCCATAACGGAATCAGCCTTTTCGATTTCCGGTTCGAAGGCGTTGGCGTACCAGGTGGAATCTATCCCGTAGCGTGCAGACAGTGTCTCTCCGGCCTTTTCCGGCGTCATTCCCCGGCCGATATATGACCGGTACTGCGACCTGGCATAGAATTTACCCAGTTCGAAACCTCCCGACATGTAGTCCCTGTAGCCCGTTTCGTCCGGGATTGCGGTAAGGTACTGCCTTTCAGGCATACCATGTTCATGGAAAATGACCACATCGAGATCGTCGCGCCGGATTTCATCTATCAGAATGTCTTTCATCACGGGATACATGGCAAAGGCATAGAATTTGGCCCCGTCCCCGCTTTCCGAAGTCAGGGGAAACTGCTCTGCAAGGGTCACCGTCTCGTCTTTCCAGGCTATCAGGCTGTTGGAAAAAGAGCCGTCTCCTGTATATGAAACGAACTTGTCCAGGCTGTTCTGCTCTTTTTTTATCCTTGCGGCCTTCCTGAGATAGCCTGAAAGTTCTTCGTATCTGTCGGCAAACTTGCCGGAAGGCTTGATACGGGCGGAATATATGTCGCATTCTATGTACTGGGGACTTTCCGGAGCCAGGTCATAATAAAAGAACCCGGTCTCTACGGAGTCCCGTCCTACAAAGTCGAATTTCAGGTCGAAGTCGTCATAGAACCTGTCCGACGGAATGGAAGAATCCCTTTTCGGGAATTCCTTTTCATCCATTTTGAATGCGGAAGCAAGATGCTGCGCTTTCCTGATCATCGGGACCGGTATGTCTCCGACAAAAACCGCCCCTTCGAGGCGGCGGTTCTTATAATATTTTACCAGGCTGTCCCTGATTTCATCAGGACTTTCCCAATCCTTTTCCACGATAAACGCTTCCAGTCCCTGTGCGCGGACGGCATCACGGTACAGTTCCAGTTCCGGTTTGCATTGTCTGTAGCTTTTATCGTCCACGACAATGGCGAAAGACGCCCCGTCCTGAGCCGCTGCCACGTTCCAGGCGAACGGAAATAATGCCAAAGCCAAAATACCCTTTCTCATAATCCCTTGCATCGAAACCTCTTATGTTTAGAAAATAATGCCGAACGAGGCGTTGCAGAGCATCCTGTCAGTATCTACGCCCATCGGCTTTATCCAGTCTGCGCCGGCATTGAACGCAAAATTCACCTTCCGGGCATTGAGCGTATATGAAACCTTGCCTCCGGCCCTGACGCTGTCCGTTGTCCGATAGACTATGTCCTGTCTGTAAAGTTCCACCGTAGGGTAGTCGGGGTACGCTCCGCCATAGACATAGCCTCCTCCGAAAGACATCCTGTACCCGGCATCAAGTCTTATCAGCAACGATGATTTCCTGAACTTGAACTGTTTCGCACCGAAGACTCCGGCACAGGCACCGGTATAGTCGAATGTTGAAACCGGAAGGAAATACCTGTCGTTCTTCTTTTCGAAAAGGACTTCCGCCCCGGTCATCCAGGAATAGCCCCTGCTGTCACCTGCCCCGAACTGACGGTCATAGCCGAGACGGGCCTGCATGTAGGAGTAGCTGCTCATCTCTACAGTACTGAGGGTCTCCCATTTCATCATATCCGCAGCGGAATTGAACGACTGGGTGTATTCGGTACCCTTTGTGTTCCTGTATTCGCCTGTCAGATACAGATGGTTGCTCCGATTCCGTCCGAAAAGCACTTCGAAGCGTCCCGTAATCCTGTTCTGGTTTATGTCCCCGTATGTCCTCGGCTGCCGGGGATTGTTCCGCATCAGGGAGTTCTTCACCACATAGCCGAAATCGGCGATGAGTTCTATGTCGCCGGCATATCCGTACTGCAGGCCGCCTCCGTAGCGGGAGGTGTTGTACAGGGAACTCTGCATTCCGTCGTTGTCTCCGACTTTCTCTATGTACGCCTCTCCGAGGCCCCTGCTGATAAATACTCTTTGCGTCAGCTGCTGATTGTTCAAAGACGGATCTGCCGTTTCGAACTGGTTGTCATACAATCCGTTCACCCCTATAAAATGGCCGTTTCCGATGCGAACAGTTACGGACGGGGCCAACTCTATGCTGTATTTGTAGGTCTCGCAGGTTGGGTCTATCTGCTTAGCCCCGACCTTGGTGACATAGCGCACTCCGAGACCGAATGACAGCCTGTCCCAAAGAACGGGAGAAGCGATCTTGGCCTGAAGGTCGTACTCCTGTCTCTGCCACGGGCTCGGATTCGCATCCGCCACGAAATAGGGCATGTCATCCTCTATTTCGTATGACATGGCATTGTACAGGAGACCGTTCTCGAAAATGTTCCTGAAAGAGAAACTGCCCCACACAAGGAATTTGCCCAGCCGGGTAGAGCCGCTGGTGTTTACCGAAATATTACTGCTTTCGGAAGCCTGCTGCCGGGGACGGAAAGAGCCGTACTGCCCGGCATAGGAAATGTCGAGGTCATTGTAGAGGCGGAAAGGCCTGAAAGCAAGACCTGCGACATTGTAACTTTCCATCCAGAGCGAGTTCCTGAAATTCGTCTCTTTCAGGACTTGGCTGCTTATCCGGTCAGGGTTGTCCCCGGCACGGGCCAAGACAGCGCCCGCGCCGAGAAGCAATCCTATAATGGCAATTCTCTTCATCGTCTGTGATTTCAGAATTTTTATCATCTCCGGACATAGCCGGAGAATACGTTATTCATACCCTGAATTTCATTCGGCTGTGTACCAGGTGTTCCAGGACGGTACGCCTGCTCCGTTCCTCCTGATCTGAGGAGTGTCGTTCACCTCGAAATCTTCCGTAGTATTGTTCGTGTCCTGGTAAACGACCCTACCGTCCGACTCAGTGCGGAGGATCTTGCGGGAGATGCTTTGCCCGGTAAACATCTGGCCGTCCGTACACCAGATTGCTCCTGCGTCCAATACCGGAGGAAGCCCCAGATTATTCATATCGGCCTGACCGCTGACAGCCTGCACGGCATCGATTATTTCCGATATAGGTATTTCGAGGGCGATTGAATTGCCTCCCGAAGACTCATCATTGGTTGCAACAAGATAGTCCGATTGCCTTAAAGGCTCCGAAGGCGAGAAAATAATATATCTCGATCCGCTAAGAGATGTAAGCCACTGAGGCAGCCCGTCGTTACCCTTGGTATTTACAGCCTTGATCATGTTGATGGCAGGACCGTCCGTGATGGTAATTCCTCCGACTACCGAAGAACTTTCTATCGCTTCGAACTCCGCTCCGGAAAGGTCTACCGGACTTCCTCCGTTCGTCAGATTTTCCGCTTTATGATTTGTTCCCCACTGTGCTATGACTATGGATTCTCCCGGAGCTACAGGATATGTCGTTCCCTCGCCTGGAATTTGCCAGACCATCTGGGTAAATACGTAATTCTCCTGATTTTCGATAGGATATGTCCATGGCACGCCTGCCGTAGACTGGTACCAAGTTTCCGCTATGCACAGCCCGTCGACATATATTGTTTCAGCACTGTTATTGTATATTTCATAAAACTGGTCTCTGATATAAGTCGACGTTCCGGTAGAGGTGCTGTACATACACCCGGTGTAATAAATTTCCTTGAATATCAGCCCAGCCTCCTTAGTAGCGGCAATCACCAGCGAAACTTCCTGTCCGTCGGTTGCAAGATTGACATTGGTTGCACTTCCCGACAAAATATAATTGCTGTTTCCGCCATTGACCGTGAGGTTGGTTGTGACATTGTATAATCCAGGTACCAGTTCCGTCGCCGTAGCGATGCCGTTTTCACTGTCGACGGTAACTGTCAGCCCTGTATTGACGTTTGTAAAAGTAACGGGATAACTGTCTACATTCAAATTCATCTCCTGAATCTGAGATTCATCGATGATTGCATTGACGACAATCGAAGAGACCGTACTTTCCTGAGGGTCGCATGATGTCATGGCAAAGGCCGCTGCGGCTGCCATAACTGCAAACAAGATTCTTTTCATATCCATATTCGTTTAGAAAGTTTTATATTGTCTTATATAATTTGCCTTATCTGATGGACACCTTCAACTCGAATCCGAAGAATATCGGCACATTGGCCGTGATGTCGATGTAGGAACCGGAAGCCCTGGTCTTGTAGAGCGGATGGCTGTTGAACATATTGTTCACATAGAAAGAAGCTGTCAGAGCGTCCCCTATCTCCTTGCTGACATTTAGGTTGAAGATGGCGTACGGCTGATACTGCTCTACAATGAATCTGTTGGGATTCGGAGATGGCATCATATAAGCGAACTCCGGATCCGCAGCCATATCGGATGTAAAATCATGAATCCGGCCATCCTTGTAAGAGATGTATTTGCTCGGCATCCCGTCATTGTAGTGGTACTCCGTCCAGTATTTGTAGAACCAGGTGAACTGGCCTGTCAGCGTGATGGCAAGGCCTATCTTTGGGATATTGTGAGTAATTCTCAGGGTGGTGTTCAACCTTTCCGTATAATATTGCGGACAGGCATCGTATATCGCCACGTTGAATTCCGGAGTATCGGTTCCGGCCTGTCTCCTTGTATCGAAAGAATATCCGTCTGTCTGATAATACCCTTTCATCCATGCCCCGTTGATATAGAACGATGTACGTATGGCATCGAATCGGCCGAGGTCTACTTCGTACTCCACTCCGCTGTTTCTGGTTATACGGTTATTCAGAGGATTGTACGTTATGAAAAAAGGCGTATACGTATCACCTTTCGTCAAAGTGGGGATACTGCCTTCGTTTTCGTGGGCGACTACATAGTTCGTATACTCATACCAGTGGAACGAGTCGAGATCCCTGCCGATACTGTAACCGTTCTTCATCAACTCGTCGTATGCAGTGACCGAAACCCTGAAACGGTCGAGGATATTGAAATCCAGCCCGATTTCGGCCTTGCGGTTCCGGGCTATCTCCAGATCTCGGTTGGTGACATCGTAGACAGTAGTCTGAGCCACCAACAGCCGTTCCTCCTCCGGGAGATTCACATCCATACCGTTGAAAAGGATAAGATCGTGGTAGGCATAGTTCGGATACAGATAAATGGAGGTAGGAGCCTTGCTTGTGATGCCCCAGCCTCCGCGAAGGGTCATCCACGGAAAAACGTCTACCGATGCGTTGAACCTCGGAGCCAATGAGGTCAGGCCGTTTACGTAGTCGAACCGCAGACCTGCAGTAAGGTTCAGTTCCCTCCCGGCGAACTTGTAGCTGAAACGGTCTTCAGCATAAACGCCGAGCTGGTTTATGAAAGGGATGTCGTAATAAGGGCGCTTCCTGTAGCCGGAAGCCGTGTTGCTGATATTCCTCAACGGCGGGGTCTCGTCCTCATAGACCGCACCTTTGCCGAGGTTTCCGTCCGTCTTGAAGTCCGCGCCAACGAGAAGCCTGTCCGTAACGTTGCCCCAGGTGTGGCTCATATCGAAGTTCAGCTTCGCAAAGGCATTGACTTCCTTGCCGTAAATATTATAGAAGTATTCATAACTGTACGGCAGCACCCTGCCCCTGACATCTTCATCACCTGCAGGCAGACGCGTAATCGGGTTTCCGTCAGCATCCGAAATTTCCAGGCCGGGGATGTTCGTGTACACGGCATCGGTCATGGCAGTAGAATAAAGGCTCATTGCGTTCGATGCCGTGGACAGATAATAGGACGACTTGTCCGTATAGCTTGCGGACACTGTCCAGTTTATGGCTTTCAGCCATTCCCTGTTCAGGTACGAACTTCCGTTGTGGTTCAGTCTGATGCCGGTTTCCGTTCCCTTGGATTCCGTAGGGTACATGTCATCCGGATTCCTGTTCCTGGTATCTTTCCCGTATGTAAATGAAAGGGATGTGTTGGAATTCGTATTATCGCCTATGAGAACGCTCCAAAGAGCCTTGGCACTGGCCCTCTGGTAAAATGAAAATGACTGGGTAAGATTGTTCTGGCTGTAGGCGTAGTCCGCCGATATGTTCAGGTCTCCGGCCTTCTTGCCGAGAGAGAAACCCTTGGCGGCAGAAACCTGATAGATGTTCGGATTGGTCTTGAAGCGGACCGTCCACGGCGACTTTCCTGCGCGGGACTTGACTATGACGGCTCCCGAAGTAAGGTCGCCATACTCTACGGAAGGGATGCCGCGGATGACCTCGACCGACTCGACGTTGTCGGTAGAAAGCGCTCTTACATCAACTCCGGAGGTAGGATTTCCCCCCCCCCGTAGGGGTTTCGGAGGAACCGCTTATCGTTGCGCTGAGAGTCTGGAGATTGGCATTGTTCGAAAGCGGTGCACCATCCATGTATATGGCCGTTCCGAGGGCGCTGTTAGGCCCCGTTATCGAACGGACGGCAATGCTCTGGGCGGACGAAAGGTTAGGATTAGAGATTTCGACACCGGGAAGCAGGGCCATGACATCGTTCAGGGAACTGGTCTGCAGATGATCCATAGCCTGACGGGAAATATTCGATGCGGTACTGCTGCCGGCCTTGTTTTGCGTGGCGGTCACCACCACGTGCTCGAGCCTGAAGGATACCGGTTTCATGGCGAGACTGAGATCCACGGTCTGGCCGGGCCTGGCCGTGAATGTGGTGTCGACGCTTTCCATCCCGAAGAACTCCACGGACAGGGTGATCTCCCCTGACGGGACATTGTCGATATTGAAACCGCCGTTCTGATCCGACATCGAATACATATTCGACGGAGACAGGATGATAGTAGCATAGTCCACAGGAGTACCGTCTTCATCGGAGACGACGGTTCCTCTGAGTGTGACACCACCGTCCTGTGCCGGGAGCAGAACCTGGGCCGACACTATGGCGAGAAGGGCCGCTATGAATCTTTTTTGCATCGTTCTAACCGTTTGAGCCTGCTGGAAATCCTGCCGGCAGGCGACTTTTGCTCATTCGTACTGACGCAGATATCTATAGCAGGATTCGGGGATTTAGCATAGATATTTGTCAAGCCGTCAAAGACAAAGTTAGAAATAATTCGGTTAAAACAATGGATTCTGCCGCTGTTTTTTCAAGTCACAGAGTGACGCCTGTCTTGAATATCGCGATTTCGGAATAGCCGGATTTCTCGTTGCAGGTCTTTTCTCCGGAAGCTACGGACAGGACGAAGTCGATGAAATCATCGTCGACGGAGGCAACGGGCCGTCCGTCGAGTATGGTTCCCGCATTGAAGTCTATCCATCCGGGCTTCGATGATGCAAGACGGCTGTTCGTGGAAATCTTGGCGGTTGGGACGAATGTACCGAACGGGGTTCCCCGCCCGGTAGTGAACAGGACTATCTGGCAGCCGGACGCAGCAAGCGCCGTTGCGGCCACAAGGTCGTTTCCAGGGGCACTGAGAAGATTCAGCCCCGACGTTTTCAGGCGCTCCCCGTATTTCAGGACATCCTCGACGGCCGATTTTCCGGATTTCTGGGTACAGCCCAGCGATTTCTCCTCAAGGGTGGAAATGCCTCCGGCCTTGTTTCCCGGAGACGGATTTTCATATACGGGCTGCCTGTTCGCCAGGAAATATTCCTTGAAATCGTTTATCAGGCTGACCGTCTTGCCGAAAACGGCTTCATCACGGCAACGGGACATAAGTATGGTCTCCGCTCCGAACATTTCGGGGACCTCTGTCAGGACCGTCGTTCCTCCCTGGGCCACTATCCAGTCCGAGAACCGCCCGAGCAACGGATTTGCAGTGATGCCGGAAAAGCCGTCGGAGCCTCCGCATTTCAGGCCGACTTTCAGTTCCGAAGCCGGGATCTCCTCCCTTTTGTCGTCCCGGCAGGCCGCGGCGATTTCTTTAAGCAGGGTCACTCCCTCCTCCACCTCGTCGCCTTCGACCTTCTGGCATTCCATGAATTTCACCCGGTTCCCGTCTACGGGGCCGACCAGTTCCCTGAATGCCCGGAGCTGGTTGTTTTCACAGCCTAAGGCCACGACCAGCACTCCGGCCGCATTCGGATGCCGGACGATGTCCGCAAGAATCCTGCGTGTGTTTTCATGGTCATCTCCGAGCTGGGAACAGCCGTAGTTGTGGGGAAAAGCCTTCACTTTCTCCACCGCCGGATATTCCTCCGCGAAAGGCAGGAAAGCCTTTACTATAGCCTCCGCCACACCATTGACGCATCCCACGGTCGGCACTACCCACAGCTCGTTCCTTATCCCTGTCCTGCCGTCGGCGCGGCGGTAGCCCTTGAACGTAGCCTGCACCCCGGATCTTCCGACATAGGCCGGAATCGGCCCGTACTTATACTCGAGAATCCCCGAGAGATTGGTTTTCAATATCCTGTGATCGATCAGGCCCCCTTCCTCCACGTCTTCCGTCAGATGGCCGATCGGATAACCGTACTTGACAACATTTTCCCCCTGTTTCAGGGCTCTGAGAGCGACCTTGTGTCCGGCAGGCACGTCCGCCGTTGCCGTCAGCTGCCGCCCGTCCACATAGCAGACGTCACCGGCCGCGACATCCGACACGGCTACGGCGACATTGTCCGCCTGGTTTATCTTGATTACGGCTGCCATGGCTCAACGCACTACGGATTCCACAGCCTTCCTCATACCTTCCGCCTGTATCAGGGCAAGCTTGTCGGCAAGCATCCGCGTCAGACCCGGAACGGCGTTCAGATCCTCTCCCCAGATAAATTCCGCACCGAGGACCCCTTCGGCCACTTTCCCGGTGTCCCCGCCGGCCCACAGGTCTTTCAGCAGGGATAATATTGCTGCATCGTCGGCCGGGACGATCTCCGTATCGCCTCTCTTGCCGCCCTTGTAATAGGTAATGATGCCTGCAAGCCCGAGCACCAGGCCCTGCGGCAAAGTTCCCTTGCGCTGCAGATAAGTCTTCAGGCCCGGCAGGTCGCGGGTCCTGTATTTCGGGAAAGAATTCAGCATGATGCTTGTCACGAAGTGTTTTACGTACGGATTCACGAACCTCTCGATAACGGCATCCGCAAACTGCTTCAGTTCTTCCGACGGCAGGTCGAGCGTCTCGATTAGCTCCTCGAACATCACCTTCCTGACGAACTTGCCGACAAGGGGATCTTCGACGCATTCCTTCACCGTGTCGAGGCCGGAGAGATAGCCCACCGGAGCCAGGACAGTGTGAGGCCCGTTCAGCAGGGTCACCTTGCGCTCGTGGTACGGAGCCTCGCTCGGTACGAAGAGTACGTTCAGGCCGGCCTTGTCCGCAGGGAATTCCTTCGCCACGGATTCAGGGGCCTCGATCACCCACAGGTGGAAAATCTCGGCTTTCACCACGAGCCTGTCATCGAAGCCGGCCCGCCCGAGCAGTTCGCCTATATTGTCCTTGGGATATCCGGGAACTATCCTGTCCACAAGGGTGCAGTACACTCCGCAGGCGTTTTCGAACCATTCCTTGAAGCCGTCGCCGAGATTCCAGAGTTCCATATACTGATAGATACACTTCTTCAGTTCCTTGCCGTTCAGGAAAATAAGCTCGCAGGGAAAAATGATCAGCCCTTTGTCCGGCGCACCTTTGAAGTATTCGAACCGGTGATAAAGAAGCTGGGTCAGCTTGCCTGGATAGGATGATGCAGGGCGGTCCTCCATCCTGCAGGCCGGGTCGAAAGCTATACCGGCCTCGGTAGTGTTGGATATCACGAACCTGATTTCAGGATTTTCGGCAAGTGCGATGTAATCGTCGAAGTCGCTGTACGGATTTATGCCTCTGGTGATGACATCGACCATATCCAGTGAATCCACAGGCTTTCCCTTGTCTATACCCTGAAGATTCAGATGATAGAGGCCGTCCTGCGCGTTCAGCACGTCCACCATACCCTTCTCTATCGGCTGTACCACCACGACGCCGGCATTGAAGTCCGTGGCCTTGTCCGTTTTCCATACTATCCAGTCTACGAATGCCCTGAGGAAGTTGCCTTCCCCGAACTGGATGATCTTTTCAGGGTAGCTTGCCGCCCGTGCTGCGGTTCTGTTCAATCTTTCCATAATAACTGACTTTTCGATGGCGGCAAATATAGCATTTTTCCGTGTCCGTACACGGGCTTTTTATTATATTTGCACGGATTCGCCAAATAGTGACAATTTTTTGAAAAATTTTCAACATTGCTGCAGAAGGATAAGACGATATTTGTAAAAAGTCAATAACCATATAATATATAATAAGGAGAATGGAAAAGATATTTTCGAAAGTAAAGGAGAATATTGAAGGCTTCATCGACAGGAAGTTCATCAACGAGGACTTCATGCTGGCTAATGACTATGCACGCGAACTCTACCACGAAAGCGCGGAAAAAATGCCGATCATCGACTACCACTGCCATCTGGTGCCGAAAATGATAGCGGACAACTACCGGTTCAGGGATCTGACGGAAGTATGGCTCGGAGGAGACCACTACAAATGGAGGGCAATGAGGGGAAACGGGATTCCGGAAGAATTCATCACCGGGAACAGAAGCAGCTATGAAAAGTTCGAGAAATGGGCGGAGACCGTGCCTTATACGATGCGGAATCCGCTATATCACTGGACCCATCTCGAACTTGCCAGGGTATTCGGTGTATACGACACGCTGAATCCGCAGACCGCCCGCCAGATATACGACACCTGTACCGAAAAGCTCCAGCTGCCGGAGTACAGGGGGCAGGAACTTATGAAGATGTTCAATGTAAAGGTCGTATGCACCACGGACGACCCGGTGGATTCTCTCGAATACCACAAATACATAGCCGAAAACCCGTTCGGAGTGAAAGTGCTTCCAGCCTGGAGACCAGACAAGGCTATGGCCATCGAAAAGCCGGGCTATGCAGAATATGTGGGCAGGCTTTCCGAAGCAAGCGGAGTCCTGATCACAGGATACCAGGATCTGCTGGATGCCCTGCACAGGAGACACGACTTTTTCGCTTCGATGGGCTGCCGTCTTTCGGATCACGGCCTCGAGAACTTCTATGCCGAAGATTTCGACCTGGAAGAGATAGACTCCATTTTCAGGAAAGGCTTGAAGGGAGAGGCCCTGACGGAAAAAGAAGTGCTTCAGTTCAGAAGTGCCATGCTGCTCGACTTCGCCAGGATGGACTGGGAGAAAGGCTGGGCGCAGCAGTTCCACATAGGGGCCATCAGGGACAACAACACCAAAATGTTCCGCCGCCTCGGGCCCGACACCGGCTACGATGCCATCCACGACGTGTCCTGCGCCGCGGCCGGGCACAAGTTCCTGAACAGGCTGGCTATGGAGGACAAGCTGACCAAGACCATACTCTACAACCTCAACCCAAAGGACAACGAGGTTCTGGCCACCATGGCCTACACGTTCAACGACGGAACGGTCGCAGGAAAGATGCAGCTCGGTTCGGGCTGGTGGTTCCTGGATCAGGAAGACGGGATGCGCAAGCAGATGAACGCCCTTTCGGCCCTCGGCCTGCTCTCCCGCTTCGTCGGCATGCTCACCGACTCCAGAAGCTTTCTGTCGTACCCGCGACACGAATATTTCAGGAGAATCCTGTGCAGCGTAATAGGCGAGGATCTGGCCAAGGGCAAGCTTCCGAAAAGCGAGATGGGCTTCATCCACCAGATGGTCAAGGACATCTCCTACAACAATGCCGCCCGGTATTTCGACTTTTAGAAGCCGGCCGGGGAAAAGCCCTGACAGCGTCCCGGACTACTCCACCAGTTTTTTGTACTTGAAACGGTGCGGTGTATCGGTGCCGAGACGCTGCCGGCGGTTTTCCTCGTACTCGGAATAGGAACCCTCGAAGAAATACACCTGAGAGTCGCCCTCGAAAGCGAGGATATGGGTCGCGATGCGGTCGAGGAACCACCTGTCGTGGGAAACGACCACCGCACAGCCGGCGAAATTCTCGAGGCCTTCCTCAAGGGCCCGGATGGTATTTACATCCACATCGTTCGTCGGTTCGTCGAGAAGGAGGACATTGCCCTCGTCCTTCAGGGTAAGGGCCAGATGGAGCCTGTTCCTCTCGCCTCCGGACAGTACGCCGCAAAGCTTCTCCTGGTCGGCCCCTGAAAAATTGAAACGGGAAACATACGCGCGGGCATTCACCTCGCGCCTGCCGAGTTTCACAAAATCTGAATCCCCTGCAATGGTCTCATATACGGTCTTTTCAGGGTCGATACTTTTGTGCTGCTGGTCCACGTAGGCGATTTTCACGGTTTCACCTGTCTCGATACTGCCGCTGTCCGGCTGTTCGTACCCCATAATCAGTCGGAAAAGCGTCGTCTTGCCGGCTCCGTTCGGGCCTATGACGCCCACGATGCCTGCAGGAGGGAGCACGAAATTCAGATGCTCGAAAAGCACCTTGTCCCCGTACGACTTCGACACGTCGTTGAAATTTATGACCTTGTTCCCGAGCCTCGGGCCGTTCGGGATGAAGATTTCCAGAGAGGCTTCCTTCTCCCTTGCATCCTGTCCTGCCAGTTTCTCGTATGCGCCGAGTCGGGCTTTCGACTTGGCCTGACGGGCTTTCGGAGCCATTCTCACCCACTCCAGCTCCCTCTCGAGAGTCTTGCGTCTCTTGCTTTCCTGCTTCTCCTCCATAGCCAGACGCTGGCTCTTCTGCTGCAGCCAGGAAGAATAGTTCCCCTTCCACGGAATCCCTTCTCCCCTGTCGAGTTCCAGAATCCAGCCGGCGACATTGTCGAGGAAATACCTGTCGTGGGTCACCGCTATGACAGTGCCCTTGTACTGGTGAAGATGGGTTTCGAGCCACTGTATGCTCTCGGTATCCAGATGGTTGGTAGGTTCGTCGAGAAGAAGCACGTCCGGCTGGCGCAGAAGCAGTCGGCACAGGGCCACCCTTCTGCGCTCACCGCCGCTGAGATTGGCCACCAGGGCATCGGATGGAGGGCACTGCAACGCATCCATGGCCCGCTCCAACTTGGCATCGATCTCCCAGCCGTCGCAATGCTCTATTTTCTCCGTCAGCTCTCCCTGCCTTTCTATCAGCGCCGCCATTTCCTCATCGCTCATAGGTTCGGCGAACTTCATGTTCACTTCCTCGTATTCCTTCATCAGATCCATCACCTCCTGGACTCCCTCCTGCACGACCTCCAGCACGGTTTTCTCAGGATCCATCTGCGGTTCCTGCTCCAGGTAGCCTACGGAATAGCCAGGAGCCCAGACCACCTCTCCCTGGTACGACTTCTCGACACCCGCAATAATCTTCATCAGGGTGGATTTTCCGGAACCGTTCAGACCTATGATGCCTATCTTGGCCCCGTAGAAGAATGAAAGATAAATGTCCTTGAGGATTACTTTATTGTTATGAGGCAGGATCTTGCCTACCCCGTTCATTGAAAAGATAACTTTTTCGTCAGCCATAATATTTTCCGTCTCTGATTCAGGTGGCAAAAATAAGAAAAATGGAACTTCGAAACAAACTACGACACAGCCTGCCTGTTTTTCCGGACGGAACGCTGCCTTGTCGTCCCCAGCCTTATCTTCCTGCTGCAATAGCCGGGTGTGGACTGGCAGAACATTCTGAAAGATATGCCCATAGAAGCCGTAGAATTGAACCCCGACAAGGCTGCGACCTCCGCAATCCTCAATGCCGGATCTATCTCCATAATACGCCTTGCATACTGTACCCTGTATCTGTTTACGAACTGGCAGAAATTCATCCCGGTATTGATACGGATGGCCTTCGACACATAGACCTTGTTCGTGTAAAGTTCCCTGGCCACGTCGGATATGGTAAGCCCGCTGTTAAGATAGGGAGACTCGGACTCGAAATACTCCTTCAGCCTCCAGTAGACCCGTGTTATGGTGTCCTCTTGCGAGCGTCTTAGCCTCAGTCCCGACAGGCGTCGTCTCATTTTATCCATATCACGAATGGAATCCGCCGTCCCGGCATTGCCGACCGACACGCCGTGGAAAACAATTACACAATACACCGCAACGCTCAGGACAAGCAGGCCTGCGAAAAGGAAAAGAATAGTTTTCATATAGCATCTAGTTACATTTCGGTTCCACGGGCCGGACAAAAATCCCGAAAGCCTGGCGCCGGGCGACTGGCTGGAGAGGACTGCAAAAATACGCAATAAAATCTCCCAAGGGCCGTTTTCAGGCCGGCCCAAGGCAGTTTTTTCTTTTTTTTACTAAATTTTCTCTTTTTTGACAGAATCAGGATGCTTTATCGGAACTTTTTTCCGATTTTTTCTCCCGGGAAGAGTTCTTTTTCCCGCCTCCGCCTTTAAGGGTGTCGAAGCCGAGACCGTAGACCCCCATTACATTCGACACGGAAATGAAAGCTTTCGGGTCTATCGCCTTTACGTTTTTAAGGAGAAGATTCAGATCGGTCTTTCTCGCCAGTATCATCAGTATATCGCTTTCGGACTTGGTGTACCAGCCCTCGGCAGGTATGCGCGTTACCCCTCTGTGCAGGTTCTCAGTCACTGTATCCGCGATTTCTGCATATTTTTTAGAAAAGATGAAAACCTGGACAGACTGTTTGGTGCCGGACAGATAAAGGTCTATGGTATAACCGTTTACCGTAATGAGTATCAGACCGTAGATGGAAGTGGCAAGCTTCTCCGCAAACGGGATGACGGTCTCCGTCCCGACATAATAGGACGGAAAGATCATGGACGAAAGGATGATGACCACATCCATAAGGAGGATCAGCCTTCCCGGGGATACATTGCGGTACTTAGCCACCATAAGGGCTATGATGTCGGTTCCTCCGGAACTTCCGCCCTGGGATATGGACATCCCTATGCCCACCCCTGTCATCACACCGCCTATGATAGTGCTCAGCATCTTGCCGTTAGACACCGCAAGCTCCTGGGATATGGATTCGGGAATCAGGGCAGGCAGGACATTGAGCATCACGGAGGTAAAGACTATGGCATAGATGGTTTTCCCGCCGAATCCGGTGCCCATCACCTTGAAAGCCGCCAGCAGCAGAACCAGATTCACGAAAAAATACGTGTAGCCCATCGGCAGTCCGACCGCATAGTACACGATGGCGCTTATGCCGGACACCCCGCCGCCGATAAGGTTGTTCGGAACCAGGAAGACAGACCAGCCCGCGACGTAGCAGAGCAGGCCGAGAGAAATAAGCGCGTACTCCTTAATTGCGGTCCAGACCGTTTTTTTCATCGATGCCATCGGATTTCCTTTTATCGTTCTTCAGTTTGAGACCTGACTTTATCTCCTCGAAACCTTCACCGTAGACACTCGTGGCCGTGGAAACGGATACGAAAGCCTTGTTGTCGATGCTCTTTATGGCCGTAGTGATCTGGTGCAGCTGTGTCTTGCGTGCCACTATCAGCAGAACCTTGCTGTCTTCTTTCGAATACCAACCCTGGGCGTAAATGGCCGTCACTCCCCTGTCCATACGGCTTATGATGAAATCCGCGACTTCCTGATACCGCGAAGAAAAGACGAGAATCTGCACCGAGGACTTCCTTCCGAGCAGCACTGCATCTATCATAAAGGAGAATGTGACCATGGTAGCATACCCGTATATCATATCCTCGACGGTTTTCCCCGGAATCAGCAGGACGGAAGCGATGATGAAAAGGTCGGAATACAGGTAGACCTTGCCCGGAGATACGGGGTAATACTTGTTTATGATCATCGCCGCAATGTCCGTACCTCCCGAACTTCCTCCCCTGAGGAGCACGAGACCGATACCGCAGGCTTCTACTATGCCGCCGACCACAGCCACTACCAGTCTCTCGTCAAAATGGGCCACCAGGCATTCGTAGTCCGGCAGGATCTTGAAAAGCACCGTGGAAAGCACAATCACATAGATGGTCTTGAAGCCGAAAGCCTTTCCGAGCAGCAGGAAACCGAGAATGAGAAGAAGCGCGTTCAGGACAAAGAACGAATACGACACCGGAATGCCGGTGGCAAAATAGACAATGGTACACAGCCCCGTACCCCCGCCGCTTGCTATCCCGTTGGGTATAAGGAAAGATGTCCACCCCATACAGTAGAGTACGGTGCCGACCGTAACAAGTCCGTAGTCCCAGATGACGGACAGAATGCGTTTTGCAGAAAGCATATTACCGTTATCGTATCACAATATTCACTATCTTGCCGGGAACCACTATTACCTTGACGATTGCAGACCCGCCTACATATTTGGCGGTCAATGCATTGGCCCTTACTTCAGCCTCTACGTCCTCCTTGGACATGTCTGCCGGCAGCTCCACGGTGAAACGGGTCTTCCCGTTGAACGACACGGCGTATGTACAACTGTTCTCGACAGTATAGGCTTCTACGTATTCCGGGAAGGAGGCACAGGATATGCTTTCGGTATGCCCGAGGGCTTCCCAGAGTTCTTCGGCAATATGCGGGGCGAAAGGCGAAAGCAGGATGACGAGAGGCTCGAGAATCTCTCTCTTGCTGCATTTGTATTCATACAGTTCGTTGACCGCTATCATAAAGGCACTGACGGTAGTGTTGAATGAGAATGCCTCGATGTCGGCCTTTTCCTTGGCTATCAGCCTGTGCAGTGTCTTGAGCTCGGCAGGTGTGGACTTTTCGTCAGTAACGATGAACCCGTCCCTGTCGTAATACAGCCTCCAGAACCTTTTAAGGAAACGGTTTACCCCGTCGATACCTTTGGTATCCCACGGCTTGGACTGCTCCACAGGCCCGAGGAACATCTCGTAAAGCCTCAGGGTATCTGCCCCGTACGTATCGCAGATCATATCCGGATTCACGACATTGAACATGGACTTGCTCATCTTCTCGATGCCGTAGCCGCATACATACTCCCCGTTTTCAAGGATGAATTCGGCATCGGCATAGTCGGGCATCCATTTCCTGAAAGCGTCCAGATCCAGCCT
>CASFLY010000116.1 GCA_949295645.1 uncultured Bacteroidales bacterium
AAATCCCGCCTTTACAGACATCCTCAGAAGGACGGTGGTAAAGGGTACTTTCTGCGTTATACTTGATTTGCAAATCCTCATGTACGGGAGTACACTGCGGTTTTCTCATCTTCGCAGGCCTTGAAATCCCACCTTTACAGACATCCTCGTAAGGACGGTGGTAAAGGGTACTTTCTGCGTTAAACTTGATTCGCAAATCCTCATGTACGTGAGTACACTGCGGTTTTTTGCGTTATAGTCGATTCTGTTTCAGCTCCTCCACATACCGGGCTATGCGGTGTAGCTCATGCGGGATGTCAATACTCTGAGGACAGTGCGGAATACACTGCTTGCACCCGATGCAGTGATCCGCCTGGCGGACCTTCTCCACAGCCCTGTCATAACTCACCAGATAGGCCCTGCGTGCCCGCCGGTAATCCTCCGACCCCGAGTCCTGGGCGATATTCCCCTCATTCACGCACTTGTTGTAATGCAGCAAAACGGCGGGGATATCTATCCCGTAAGGGCAAGGCATGCAGTACTTGCAGTCATTGCACGGAACGGTAGGATACTGCATCATCAGCACAGCCGTTTCCTCCAGAAACCTCAGCTCCTCCTCATTCAGCGGCCTGAGAGGGGAGTAAGTACGGATGTTCTCCTCCAGATGCTCCATATATGTCATCCCGCTCAGCACAGTCAGCACATCCGGATAAGTCCCCGCGAACCTGAAAGCCCATGAAGCCACGCTGCTGTACGGATCGCGCTCCTTCAGACGGTCTGCAATATACTCCGGAACATTGCTTAGACGGCCTCCGAGCAGAGGCTCCATGATCACGGCAGGAATCCCTCTGTCCGCCAGCTCGGCGTAAAGATACTCCGCATCCACATTCCGCGATGCCGCATGCCGCCAGTCCACATAGTTCATCTGTATCTGCACGAAATCCCAATGCACCTTCTCATGCAGGCCAAGCACATAGTCGAAAGTCTTCCTGTCCCCGTGGTAGGAAAATCCCAGATTCCGGATACGTCCAGCCTCGCGCTCCTTCATCAGGAAATCAATCATCCCGTTATCCACATATCTCGCATCGAATTGCGAACTGCCGCCGTTCCCGACGGAATGCAGAAGATAATAGTCGATATAGTCCGTCATCAGGTTCTCGAAAGACTTCCTGTACATCAGGATCGAATTCTCCCTCGACCAATTGCTGAAATTCGACAGCTTCGTCGCCAGGAAATAAGATTCTCTCGGGTGCCCTGAAAGGGCAATGGCCGTGGCTTTTTCCGAGAGTCCCTGACAATACACAGGCGAGGTGTCGTAATAATTCACTCCACTCGCCAATGCCCTGTCCACCAGTCTGTTCACCTGTTCCTGGTCAATGATTTCGTTTCCATCGCCGTCAGTCGTCATCGGCCACCTCATGCAGCCGTAGCCCAGAAGCGACACCCGGTCTCCGGTCGCAGGATTCGTCCTGAACGTCATTTTGCCAGTGCCTTCCGGCAATTCCTGTTCTTTCCCGGATGTGCAGCCTGCGGCTGCCAATCCCAGTGCGGCGGCTCCGGCTCCGGTTCTCTTCAGAAACTCCCTTCTTGATATGTCTTCTTTCATGTTTTCTTTAATATTATGTTTGCCCCTGTCATTCACTTGCTGTCCGGTGACTGATTTCCCCGTCACTGTCGGACCCTATGAGCATCACTCTCTGCCGGTGTCTGATTCTCTCCGGCACTATAGACCCCGGAGGGGTCCCTTTTTCCTAGTGCCGGAGAAAATCAGTCACAAAACTTTATGCACCTCATGCCCCTCCACATAAATCGCACTCAGAGGCCGTGCCGGACACAGATTCTCGCAAGCCCCGCAGCCGATGCACCTCTCCTCCACCACAGTTGGAATCATCAGCGAACCCTTGTCACCCGGTACGGAATGTACCATCCTGATGGCCCCGGAAGGGCAATGCCTTGCGCAGTTCCCGCATGAAACTCCGTCTGAATTCACCACGCAGTTTTCATACACGATCACTGCGTGTCCTATCTGGATGGAAGATTTTTCCTCTACGGTTACCGGGCGGATAGGCCCTGACGGGCACACATCGGAACACTTCGTGCATTCAGGACGGCACCAGCCCTTTTCATACGACATTTCCGGCTGCATCAGCGTCATCAGATTCCCGGAAGGTCTCAATACCTGATTCGGGCACACCGATACACACAGCTGGCATGCAGTACAGTGCGCGGTGAAGTTCTTCAGGCTCATCGAACCGGCAGGTTTCAGAGGAGTCCTGCGCACCGGAGCCTTTTTCGGAAGTATTGCGGCCAGGCCGCCGTCCACCTTCATGTCCTGGGCCTTGACGGCAGCTGCGGACAGAGCCACGGCTGCAGACGCGATGAAAGCGCGTCTGCCATTGTCCGGACCTGGCTCCGGATGTCCGGAGACATGGTCATGGACATCCTTATTGCCCGGAAGGGCATCCTGAACCGGGACATTTTCCGCGACCTTTTTCTTCCAGACAGGGCGGTAGCTGATCGCACCTTCGCTGCAGGTGTCGAGACAGTCAAAGCATGCCACGCAGCGGCTGTAATCGATCTTGTGCTCTTTCATGTTTATGCAGGACGCCTTGCACTGTCGACCGCACAGTCCGCAGTTCCGGCATTTCTCCGTATCGATGACAGGCTTGAAAACGGAAAAACGTGACAGCAGTCCGAGGACGGAGCCTACGGGACAGACGGTGTTGCACCATGTCCTGCCG
Source organism: uncultured Bacteroidales bacterium (assembly GCA_949295645.1). GTDB lineage: Bacteria > Bacteroidota > Bacteroidia > Bacteroidales > UBA932 > Cryptobacteroides. The sequence continues at coordinate 2,721 of CASFLY010000116.1, forward strand.
TTTTTCCATGCCAGAATGAAAATCACGATGAATGTCACTGCGGCTATGATGAAAACAGGCAGGCTCTTCAGCCATACTTCGGTGCTGTAGAAAGCATAGCTGCCGATTCTCTCCGCAAACCAGGCCAGGAGGTTGTTCCCCCACTGCCATAATGGGGCGAGAAGACTGCTGGCTATGCGTCCGAATGCGCTGTACGGGGCTATGATGGCGGCTATGGACATGAGACCGGCTGCCATCAGGACGATGAATATCACGAGTATCCCGTATCTGAGCAGGTTTTTGGCCGGAGACCATGAGAAACGGAAGCGGTTCTTCTTTTTCGTCTTTCCGTGAATCCACGAGATGATGTCCTGCATCACGCCTAAAGGACAGATCACGGAGCAGTAGACCCTGCCGCACAGCAGAGTCAGGATGACGAGCAGTGCTGTGACGGCGAAATTCATGGCCAGGACGGCCGGCAGGAACTGGATTTC
>CASFLY010000117.1 GCA_949295645.1 uncultured Bacteroidales bacterium
TATCTGTTCACGGTCGAGGAGGTAAACCGCCGCGCCCTGGCAGGGATGCCGTTCCGGGATGCCTACAAGAGCGTCGGCATAGAGGTCAACGAGGGGAAATTCCATGCCGACAAGACCGTGCACCACACTCATGCCGGCAGCATCGGGAACCTCTGCAACGACCGCATCGCCGCCAAGATGAAAAAGGCCGCCGACTTCGGGCGCTCCGACAGCTGATTTGCATTTAAGGGATATCGGTTAAAAAAAGCGGAAATAATAGGCCACCATACTGAAAATAGTCGTATATTTGTGTAATATATGTGCCGGCGCAGGCACAGACGGAATAAGATATTAATCAAACACAAATCTACAGGATTATGAAGAAAATTATTTTGATTGCCGCACTTGCTCTCGGAGTAGCATTTGCTGCGGCAGCCCAGCCAAGGGCAATCGGAGGCCGTCTCGGTTACGGACTTGAAGCTTCCTATCAGCACACTGTCAACAATGCAGACTTCGTCGAGGCCACACTTGGACTTTTCTCTTTCGCAAGCCTGAATGCCACGGCTACCTATAATTTTATGATAGCCCAGCCTCAATGGACCGACAGGGGCGAATGGGGCTTCTACGCCGGGCCTGGTGCTGCTGTAGGAATAGGATTCGGGGCTTGGCCTGGATTCAACCTTGCTGTTGCAGGTCAAGTCGGACTTGAATACACATTCTGGTTTCCACTTCAGCTTTCCATTGACCTGAGGCCTCAGATCGGATTGAATTTCCATGACGGCGTCGGGTTCTACACCCCTGGACTTTTCGGCTTTGCACCTTGTCTGTCAGTTAGATACAGATTTTAGGAGTATTGGATAACTTTATGACAGATGTGCCCGACGTCTTTGGCCCGGGCACATCTTTTTTACCTGTCATCTCGAGCGCAGTCGAGAGATCTGTTTTACAATAGCATTCAATTTCCAGTTTATGAGCAACAGAATTCTGATTTCAACAGCATTGTTTTTATTCTCCGCATTCTGCATCACCGCCTCCGCGCAGCCCCGGGCCTTGGGAGCACGCATCGGAGCCACAGGGTTCGATGTCAGTTACGAGCACACCGTCGGAGCGATAAACTTCATCCAGACAGATCTCAGCCTCGATTTCGGATATGCCTCGAGTTCTGCTCCCGGCATAAAGGCGACCGCTGTCTATAATTTCGTGGTCGCAAGACCTGCATGGACACAGAAAGGGACCTGGGCGATGTATGCAGGCCCGGGGCTGTCTCTCGGATATGTACAGGACAAGGTCATCTACCGTGAGGAAAACTACCGCTGGTATCCGCACAGATACGGTTTTATGCTGTCTTTAGCCGTGCAGGCAGGACTTGAATACACTTTCGAGTTCCCTCTCCAGATTTCCGTTGATATCCGGCCGTATTTCGGCATGCATGTAAGCGGCGACATCACCCAGAGAATAGACAGGGAGACCGAAATAGTCGTCCGTGAGGGCAAGGCCGGCTATTATAACAACGGATGGTTCGGCTTCATCCCTACCCTCTCGTTCAGATACCGCTTCTAAACTGCAGATCCGACCGAGACGGCGGTCAGGGATTCATAAGGTCGGCATTGACAAAGCCGTTGATATCCTTCAACAATTCGATGGAGGCAAGCGCCTTGGAACGCAACGCCGCCAAAGCGTTTTTTCTCGACATATCGTCTGTCCCGCAGGAAGACGCCAACTCGTCGCCGGCAGTTTCCGCAGCCATTGAAAAGGCATTGACGGCATCGCCGAAACGGGCGTTGCGACGATACAGGACACCCAGGTCGTACCATTCTTCAGGTGACCCGGGTGTCTTTTTCAATTCTTTGATATCGTTGTCCATAAACAAAGACAAGCCTTTCGGCGCAAGCCCGCCCTAAACCAGGCCGGAAAATCCCATAAACGCCATTGCAAGGATGCTGGCTGTCACCAGGGCGATAGGAATCCCCCTGAAAGCCTTGGGAACCTTGTTCAGGGCTATCTGTTCACGCAGGCCGGCAAACAGTATCATAGCCAGGCCGAATCCGAGAGAGGTCGCGAATGCGAAGACGATCGACTCCGGAAGGTTCAGTACATGAGGCTCGCTCCCCCCGTATGAAAACTCGTTCGTCACCACCATAAGGGCCACGCCGAGAACGGCGCAGTTCGTCGTGATGAGCGGGAGGAAGATGCCGAGGGCCTGATACAGAGCCGGACTCACCTTCTTGAGCACGATTTCCACCATCTGCACGAGGGCGGCTATGATGAGGATAAAGGCGATGGTCTGCATAAATTCGATCCCGAGCGGCACCAGGACATAGTACTGGAAGAGATAGGTCACCAGAGTCGCCAACGTGATGACGAAGCAGACTGCCCCCGACATACCCACAGCCGTGCTGAGCTTGTTCGACACGCCGAGGAAAGGGCAGATGCCCATGAACTGGGAGAGCAGGATATTGTTTACGAATATCGCCGAGATGATAATCAATATATATTCCATAACCGATTCATATTAAGATGACACTACTCGCCCTTTTTCGCCGTCGCTTTCTTGAAAAGGACTATCAGATAAGCCAGGGCCATGAACGCTCCCGGAGCAAGCACGAAGACAAGAATCCCGTCGCCGTCGATGAATTTCCAGCCGAAAGCCGAGCCGCTGCCGAGGATTTCACGCACCAGGCCGAGAAGGGTCAGGGCAAAGGTAAAGCCGATGCCGATGCCGATGCCGTCGCAGGCCGAATCGATGACTCCGTTCTTGTTGGCAAAGGCCTCTGCCCTGCCGAGCACGATGCAGTTCACTACGATGAGGGGGATGAACAGGCCCAAGGTCTCGTAGATATCCGGCGTGAAAGCCTGCATGATAAACTGCAGGATAGTCACGAATGCCGCGATGATGACGATATATGCCGGGATACGCACCTTGTCGGGAATGTAGGGTGCCGTAGCCGAAATGGCCATATTCGAAAGCACAAGTACGAAAAGCGTGGCAAGTCCCATACTCATACCGTTGATGGCTGATGTGGTGGTGGCCAATGTCGGGCACATACCCAAAAGAAGAACGAAGGTAGGGTTCTCCTTTACAAAGCCTTTTGTGATAAGTTGTAATTTTCCCATAATTGTTCTCCTTTATTCAATGTTCACATTGTCTTCGGAATCCGCATTTTCACCGGACCCGGTCCAGTTCCCTGCCGTCGCCCCTGAAGAGGCGTCGGTACTGCCGGAAAGATTCCCGGCTATGGCGTCGAAGACGGTCACGGCAGCGGAAACAGCATTGGTGTACGCCCTCGAGGTAATGGTCGATGCTGTGATGGCATCTATGTCCCCTCCGTCTTTCCTTACCGACAGTTTTTTCTCTGCCGGATTGAAATTCCTGAACTGGTCGGCAAACGCGGGCTCGACACATTTGGCGCCGAGGCCCGGGGTCTCGGCCTGGGACAGGACCACGGTATTGTAGACCACCCTGTCGGAAGTGATGCCTACCATAAGCGATACAGGTCCGCCATAACCCACTGCCGAGGCAGTGATGGCATAGCCCACAGGCTGGCCGCCCTTGCTGACCATATAGTAGGAATACTGCTTGCCGCCTACCTCGATGGTGTCCTGGACAGGATCGCCTTCGAACTCAGGCACCACCTGCGCGATGGCATTGTTCGTCTTGGCATGGTTTGCTGCCTCGATCGGCTCTTTGGTCACGGCATAGACTGCAGCCAGGAGTGCCGATGAAACGATGCAGACTGCAAAAAGGCAGAGCGTCATATTTTTGAATGAAGATTTTACCGCCATAACTAAGCCCTCCCGAATTTCTTTTGTTTACAGAATCTGTTGATAAGGGGAACCGTGGAATTCATAATCAGAATCGCGAATGACATTCCCTCCGGATACGCCCCGAAGTACCTTATCAGCATGGTAATGACACCGATGCCGATGCCGAAGACGATGCCGCCCTTGTCGCTCATAGGAGAGGTCACATAGTCGGTCGCCATAAAGACGGAACCGAGGAGGACGCCTCCGGTGAGAAGGTTGAAAAGCGGGTCGGTGTACTGCGTCGGGTCTATCAGCCAGAAGATTCCGGAGAAGACGGCCACGGTCACGAGGATGGAGAGAGTGATGTACGGTCTTATGACCTTGCGGGCAAGCAGGTAGATGAAACCGGCAAGAACGGCTATCGCCGAAATCTCGCCTGCTGAGCCCCCGATGTTGACAAAGAGCATCTGAAGATACGAGAAGTCGTTGGCGGCGAAAATCTGCCCGAGGGTCTGCCCCTGCATCAGGCCTTCCTTCACGATGCCCAGAGGCGTAGCTCCGGACACGGCATCGACGCCTCCTATAAAGCCCCTGGCACCTCCCCAGGTGGTCATAATGGCCGGGAAGGAGATAAGGAGGAAGACACGGCCCGTAATGGCGGGATTGAACACGTTCTGCCCGAGACCGCCGAAAGTCATCTTGGCCACGCCGATGGCTACGACCGAGCCTATCATCGCCACCCACCAGGGTGCCGTAGGAGGAAGGTTCAGCGCAAGGATGATACCTGTCACTACGGCCGAAAGATCGCCGATGGTGCCGGGTCTTCTGAGGAGATATTTAGTAATGAGATATTCCAACAGTACGCAGAATACCACACTGCTTGCAAGTACGATCAGCGCAGACCAGCCATAGTAAAGTACGGAAACTATCACGGACGGCAGGAGCGCAATCACCACATCCAGCATCAGGCTGCGCGTAGAAGTCTTGCTGTGTATATGGGGTGACGGTGAAACCAATAGTCTGTTCATCTTGAATTGTCTGTTTATTGTTCTTTATCTCATTTCTTAGGGGCTGTCCTGCTCCTGATGATTCTTATCACTTCGCCCTTGGCCATACGTATGGTATCCAGAAGAGGGATGTTTGCCGGGCAGGTATACAGGCAGCAGCCGCACTCTATGCAGTCCTGCACGGCATTCTGCTCGAGCTCGTCATACATTCCGTTCCGGGCAAGCTTGTTCAGCAGGAACGGTTCGAGCCCCATAGGGCAGGCCTCCGCACATTTGCCGCAGCGGATACAGTTCGTCTCCGGCTGTCTCCTGGTCTGCTCCCCGGTCAGGAAAAGTATCGAAGATGTCCCCTTCAGGGTGGCCGCATCGAGATTCGCTATGGCCTTGCCCATCATCGGCCCGCCGCTGACAGCCTTTGCCGCCGTCTCGGGTACGCCGCCGAGATAATCTATGATATAGGACAGAGGTGTCCCGACACGGACGAGAAGGTTGCTCTGTCTCGGGAAACATTCTCCTGTCACCGTTATCGTATTGTCGACGAGAGGCCTGTTTTTCTGCACGGCGTCATAGACCGCAAGCGAAGTGGCCACGTTCTGCACTACGGCCCCGACATCTATCGGAAGTCCCATGGATTTCACCTGCCGGCGGGTGACGGCATCTATGAGCTGCTTTTCCCCGCCCTGCGGATATTTCTTCTTCAGCGCCATCACCCCGATGCCCGAATAGTCCGAAGAGCCGGCAGCCAGGGCCGCAACTGCGGCTTTCATCGCAGAGATGGCCTCAGGCTTGTTTTCCTCGACACCTATGACCACCCTCTCCACTCCGAGCACGCGTTTCATCAGTACTGCTCCGATAACGATCTGTTCGCTCTTTTCAAGCATGATGCGGTAGTCGGAGGTCAGGTATGGCTCGCACTCGGCCCCGTTCAGGATGAGTATGTCCGCCTTCTTGTCAGGAGGGGGGCAGAGTTTGACATTGGTCGGGAAAGTGGCTCCGCCCAGACCGACCACTCCGTTGGCTTTTATCCTATCCACGATGAATTTCGGATCCCGAGGTATTTCCCTGATTATGGTGTCGGAAGTGTCGATCCCTTCCATCCACTCGTCGCCCTCCACCTCTATCTCGACATGTATCACAGGGATACCGGCCAGATCCTTCCTGAGCCCTACGGACTTCACGGTACCGGAAACGGAGGAATGCACGTAAGCCGAAATGAAACCTGTCGGCTCGCCTATCACCTGTCCCGCCCGGACCTTGTCGCCGGCTGCCACAACGGCCTTCGCCGGAGCGCCGAGATGCTGGGCCATCGATATATACACTGTTTTCGGAGTAGGGAGCACTTCTATCGCGCATCCTGCCGATATCTTCTTGTCATCGGGATGAACTCCGCCTATTGAAAATGTCTTCTTCATGGTCTACTCCTCTTTCTTTTCTGTTGTTTTCTCCGCCGTCGGCTTTTCTTTCCCTGCCGTATCCGGGGCCGGGGCCGGCTTTGCTGCCGCTACTGGCTTAGGGGCGGCGGGTTTTGCCTCCGGTTTGGGTGCCGGTGTCGGGAAGTTGACATCGTGGATGGCTCCCGTAGGACATACCGCCACGCATTTCCTGCAAAGCTTGCATTTGTTGAAATCGATGTAGGCTACATTATGTTCGACAGTGATGGCTCCGAACGGACATTCCCTGGCACATTTCCCGCATCCTATGCAGGCAGCCGAACAAGCCTTGCGGGCGACGGCGCCTTTCTCCATATTCACGCAGGAGACATAGACACGCCTGTTCTTCGGACCCTTGTTCCTCAATTCGATGATACGCTTCGGACAAGCCTTTACGCAGGCCCCGCAGGCAGTACACTTCTCCTCGTCCACGACAGGCAGTCCCGTCTCGGGATCCATGGAAATCGCCCCGAACTGGCAGGCCGCCACACAGTCTCCGCAGCCGAGACAGCCGTAGAAACACCCCGTATCCCCGCTGTACAGGGCAGCCTTCACCTTGCAGGATTTCAGCCCGTCATAGTCATTGACAAGAGGCCTGTTGGCGCAGGTGCCGTTACAACGGACAACGGCTATCATAGGAGCTTTTTCCTTTACTTCAAGTCCCAAGACAGCCGCCACTTTCTTCATAACGTCATTTCCGCCGACAGGACAGAAATTGTTGTCGAGATTGCCCGATTCGACACAGGATTGTGCAAACGCACGGCATCCGGCGAAACCGCAGCCTCCGCAGTTGGCTCCGGGCATCACTTTTTCCACCTCGTCTATCCTCGGGTCTTCCTCCACCTTGAACTTCGTCGCCACAAGATAAAGGACTACCGCAAGCAGGACACCGAGAACCGTGATAGCCACAATAGTCCAGATAATTGTCGTAGTCATTATAATTCAGGTTTTAATTGTTGTCAGTTTTAATGTCAGTCCTTTATGTAAAAGACAAAATCGCCGGCCAGCTTGTCTCTGAACAGGTATATGACAAGATAATACACGGCAACTCCCGCTATCGCGCCGAGACCCGTATAGACCTCGTGCACGGTAACGGACGACAAAGATAATATTAAAATCATTAAAATGAACAAAGGAATGACATAAGATATCCAAACAGCCTTCAGGCCCATGGATTTTTTAAGGACCACCTCGACCTCGTCCCCGGGTTTCCTGTCGGAATACGGGTCCGTCGGTACGGATATCCGCTTTATCTTCTGCTCCGACATTCCGCACATTCCCTTTGCGTGACACTCTGCACAGGCCGATGTCGAGAGGATTTCGACCGTGGTCAGTTCCGGAGTTATCTCCGTGATTATCCCTTTGTGGGAAACTTCGTTCTTTGCCATAAAAATGCGGTTCTGATATTTTCGAGATAGAGGGTCAGCGTTTCCTGACCAGCGATGAAAACGGATGCTTGAGCCCTTCCCAGCCGGTAATCCTGCCGGAAGCCACCCCTACAAGGATCGGGGCCTCGAACAGGACCGGAATCCTGTTTTCGTCATCCGTTATCCAGACCGTAAGATCCTCGTCTCCGGTAAAGACATTGCCCGAGATCAGTTTCGCCGCGAACTTTATCGTCCTTACCGTTCCGACGCCCTTGACCTTTATCGTCTCGCGCCCCTTCAGTATGAAATAGACATTGTAGACGTCGTCGTCGATAGCGAAGGTCATGGGGTATTTCACATCCGGCACAACGGCGTCGAAGTCCATATTCCTGGCGAAATAAAAAAGGGAAGGAAGGTCGAACGTACAGTCCGTCAATGGAATATCGAGGGACCTGTCGCCTCTTGTCGAGGTATAGACATCAGCCATTATATGGTCGCCGGCCAGCCCTCCGCGCTTGTAGACGTAGGTGTTCTTCGCGGTGTATTTACCCTCGTGCGTGTCCCGTGTGAACCTGAGCGGTTGCAGCCCGTCGTATGAAAACCAGGACTGGAAATTTTCCCTCACCGGGAAAAAGAGATCGTACAGTCTGGTGGTCCGGCCGTATACCATGCAGTGAAAGGCCTTCGTGCCGTTGACGCGCAGGGTGTCGAGGACAACATTGGCCCAACCGACGTCGGAGTCGATGAGTCCCCACTCGTAGTGTATTGAAAAGGAGAATTTTTCACCGGCCCGGTAGGCCAGGGAGTCGCCGTCGGCAACGTTTTTCACCGGGACGCAGCCTCCCGCTGTCCAGGACTTCACGCGTTCCCGGCCGGCGCTCTCCGCAATGCTGTCGAGCTGGCGGGCGATGTCTTCCTGCGCCGCAGCGGCAAGGGACAAAAGAAAAGCCAGACACGTGGATATGGATTTCAGACGCATAGAATCAGAATTCCGGATTCATAAATTCAGAGTTCGAAGATGCAGGTATGTTTCCGAAAGGATCCGACGGGTCATCGTTCATAATGGAGGAGACAGGCATGAAGGATGACGAGGCGATGGTTTCTTCCATGTCCACGAAACGGACTTCCGATGCGCGGAACATAAGAGGCACGTCCCCGATTTCGCCGTTTCTGTGCTTGGCTATGATGAGGTCGGTTTTGCCCACCTCGGACGCATCTTCACTGAGGCCCTGATAGTCATAACGGTGGATAAAGAGCACCATATCCGCATCCTGCTCTATGGAACCCGATTCGCGCAGGTCGCTGAGCTGGGGCCTGTTGTTCCCTCCCTGTCTGGTCACGGCATTGCGGCTGAGCTGCGAAAGGGCTATGATAGGCACATTCATCTCCTTGGCCGTGGCTTTCAGGGTTCTGGAAATGGCGGCGACTTCCTGCTCGCGCATTCCTTTCAGTTCGGCAGGGCCCTGCATCAGCTGCAGATAGTCGACTATGACCAGACGCACGCCCTTCTGGTTTACAAGCCTTTTCACCTTGGATCTGAATTCCATTACCGGAAGCGACGGGGTGTCGTCTATGTAAAGCGGCGCCTTTGCCAGGTCTTTCAGCTTTTCCTCGAGCTGCACCCATTCGTAACGTTCCAGCTTCGTGCCGCCTCTGATCTTGTCTGCGGAAAGTCCCGTTTCCGAGACCATCATCCTCTTTGCCAGCTGGATAGCCGGCATTTCGAGGGAAAAGAAAGCCACCGGCATATTGTGGTCTACGGCGGCATTCCTGGCCACGTTCACCACGAAAGCCGTCTTTCCCACCGAAGGACGGGCCGCCACGATGATAAGGTCTGAAGGTTGCCAGCCGAACGTGATCCTGTCCAGGGAAGGGAATCCCGACGGCACCCCGCTGAGACCGGTCGTTTCCTGCAGTCTCTCGATGTCGGCTATGGCCTGGTTGATGACGGAACCTATGACTTCGGGGCCTTTCCCGACATTGCTCTGGATAGCGCCGAAGATCTTCGTCTGCGCCATGTCGATGAGGTCGTCCACATTCACGCTCTCATCGTACGAGGTCTTGAGAATGTCGTACGAAGCCGTGATGAGCTCCCGCTGTATGTATTTCTGTTTGAGTATCTTGATGTAATACTCTATGTGTGCTGCGGCTCCGACTTTCTGGGTCAGGAGGGCCAGGGCCGCCGCCCCGCCCACTATCTCCAGGTTCCCCTGCTCTTTCAGCCTCTGGGACACCGTGAGAAGGTCCACGGAAGAATGTTCGTTCAGCAGCGAGACTATGGCCTGGTATATCATCCGGTGCTTCTCGCTGTAGAATACGTCGGCCTGCCCCAGCTCACCTACCGAATCGTCCACACAACCGGGTTCTATAAGCAGGGCGCCGAGCACCGCCTCTTCAACATCAAGAGCCTGAGGCGGTCTGTTTCCCATCTCAAGCCCTAATGTGTCAAGGTTTACGGAATCTTTTTTCCTTGAATATTTTCTTTTTCCTTCGTCTGCCATATCTTTTCTTCACGCGGTATTTTCCGAACGGGTGAAACACAAGGCATCGAGGTTCCGGACGAGGGAGTCACCGTCGTAAATGTCCTGTGCCCTGGCACCGGTGGCAACTCTGCATTATGCCCGTTCCGAATTGCCGGAGATTATTCGAAGTCAGGATTGACAAGAATACGCCCGCAATACTCGCAGATTATCATCTTCTTGTTCGAAGCGATGTCGATAAGGCGCTGCGGCGGGATGGAGTTGAAGCAGCCTCCGCAGGAATCGCCGTTGAATACGGAAACCACTGCGAGATGGTTGTTGCAGCTCTTCCTGATACGGTCGTAGGCACTCATTGTCCTGGCGTCGATCTTTTCCGCGCAAGCATCCCTTTCGGCACGGAGTTTCGCTTCCTCTTCGGCAGTGGACTCGACGATGGTGGCAAGTTCGGAATTCTTTGCCTCCAAATCCGCTGTCCTGACCTCTATCTTTTCCTTTATGGCCTCGATGTCGGTCTTTTTCGCCAGGATGGCTTTCTTGGCTTCGTCGATATTCTTCTCAGCGATGGCTTTCAGCAGTTCCTGATTCTCTATTTCCTTGTTCAGGGAATCATATTCGCGGCTGTTCGCCACATTTTCAAGCTGCGACCTGTACTTTTCGAACTGCGCCTCGCATTCCACGATATTGTGCTTCGCTTCCGAAATCTTGTCGTTCAGGGCATCTATCTGGGACGAGATATTGGCGGTCTTGCCTTTCATCTCATCTATCTCGTTTTCCAGAGCCTCGACTTCGAGAGGAAGCTCGCCTCTGAGCTGAAGAATTTTATCTATCTGTGTATCAGCCTGTTGGAGTGCATATAACGTTTTCAGCTTCTCTTCTACGCTGATATCCGAATCCGCGAAGCTTTTCTGAATCGATACGAATGTTTCCCTCTGGTCGATAGGGGTTTCGATTTTTTTCGTTTTTTTAGCCATCTCGCTTAAAAATAATATATCGGGTTACTGTTTACATTTTCCGTAATTCGGACTGCAAAGTTAGGAAAATTTTTCTTTATCAATGAAAATAATATCGCAACTATGTCCTTCTCGCTTTCATAATGGCCTATATCCATCAGCATAAAGTCTTTCGGCGTGAAAAAATGGTGGTATGAGACATCTCCCGTGATGTACATCCGGGCTCCGGAGCGCACGGCCTTCCCGATAAGCGAAGCCCCTGCACCGCCGCACAGGGCCACTTTGGAAACAGGGACGTCCACAAGGCGCGAACACCGGGCCGCCTGCAGCCCGAATCTTTCCTTCACATAGCGCACGGCCTCTGCGGCAGGCATCGGCTCCGGGAAATACCCGACGACTCCGAGGCCTGTCCCGCCTTCTTCCGGATCGAGGATGGACACGTTTTCAAGGCCGAGCCGCTCCGCCATAGCCCCGCTTACCCCGGCGATGACCTTGTCTGCCGTAGTGTGGGCGGCATAGACCGAAATGCCTGCCGAAACTGCCTTGATTACGGCAGCACCTACGGGATCGTCAGGCGATATTTTCTTCAGGCCCGAAAAGATCAGGGGATGGTGAGTGACTATCATATCCGCACCGCAGGCCACGGCTTCATCCACCAGTTCCGGCGTGCAGTCCAGTCCTAACAGGACCGATGTCACCTCCGCCTCGGGAGAGCCGACCGACAGCCCGCTGTTGTCCCAGTTTTCCTGAATCGACAGAGGAGCGAACTCCTCAATCACCTTTACAACGTCCTTTACTTTCATACCACACCTATAATATTAATACGGGTCGCACGGCAAGGCATTCTTTCACTTCCGTCCGGATATGAGCGATGCCCGCACTTCGAGCAGCTGTTCCCTGACGGCCTTGAGCGAATCCAGCACCTTGAGTTCCGCCGCGACCGCAGACTTCTCGTCTCTCAGGCGCCGTGCCACGCCCTCCAGTTTCAGCCCCGTCCCGACCAGATAATGTATCTGCCGGAATGTCTCCACGTCATCGGCCGAAAAGAGCCTGTTGCCCTTGCCGTTGCGCACAGGCCTGACGAATCCCTTGAACGTGTCGGACCAGAAGCGCACCAACGATGTGCTCTCCCCCAGGATTCCGGCTACTTCGCCTATGGTATATAGTACCTTCTGCATATTCCTGAATGAAAAACGGGTCGGAAACCGGGAAACGGCCGGACTAATCCAGCGACTGTCCTGTCACGACAGAAAGGACGAGCATATCCGAATACTCGGCCGGGGTTACCGAACCGAAGAAATAGTTCACCGGATCGCAGATTTCCCCGTCCTTCAGCACCTCGTAGTGCAGATGCGGGGCGTATGACGAACCGGACATCCCTATGTAGCCGATGACGGTCCCCCTTTTCACCTGCCGGCCCCTGACGACCGCAATGTCCTGAAGATGGGCATAGCGCGTGACATATCCGTTGCCATGATCGATGACGACCACATTCCCAGGCCCTTTTCTCGATTTTGTAACCGCCGACACGGTCCCGTCCGCAACGGCTACCACCTCACTGCCTATCCCCGACATGAAGTCGATCCCTTCATGCTCGCCTATCACCTTGTAGAACGGGTTCACCTTGTTTCCGACCGAAGCTCCGGTCATCGGTATCGAAAAGTCCGTAAGCGGCAGGAACATCGGAGGGGAGGAAAAACCTTCCTGCGAACAGATTTCGAAAATACGCATCATATTGTCTTCCACCTTCCCGGCACTGCGCATAAGCACATCCGCCTTGGCCGCGGTAAGCGTCACTATGTTCTCTTCTCCGATAGAATCGGTCAGAGGCATCGGATTCACGTCCAGAATCCTGTCCAGATCCGGGGCTTCTGTTTCGAATATGTCTCCGTAGATTTCATGGTCCCGGATTTTCAGGCCTTCCACGACAGCATCGAGAAGTTCCGCCTTTTTCTCCATCTCGGGATACATTCTGTCGAGCATCCTGTTCTCGTTTTTCAGAGCCCTTTCCTTGTCAGTACTGAAAAAGAGGGCGAACAGGGCATAATATACGACTGTCAGGAAAATGCTGATGACAAACAGTTTGAGAATCAGCATCAGAATCTTGCGGCCTTTGCCTTCATCGCGTCTGATACTGACATTGTCCCGGTCGAAAACATACTTTCTTCTGCCCATAGCAAGCCCTCCCGCCGTCAGGACGGACTGTTGGCTCCGGCCGCCTTTTCAGTGACCTGGGCATACTCGCCTACCGACATCCCGAGATCCATGAAATTCATCGGGTTGACGTAATTCCCCTTGTACATCACCTCATAGTGGAGGTGCGGTCCGGAGGAACGTCCGGAATTGCCCGAAAGGGCGATGAGGCTTCCCCGGGTCACGGTCATTCCCTTTTCGACGTTTATCTTAGAAAGGTGGGCGTATCTGGTCTTGTACCCGAAGCCATGGTCTATGATGACGTACTTCCCGTAACCGTAGGTGTCGGTACGCACGGCTTCCACCACTCCGTCGGCCGTGGCATAGACCTGATTCCCGATATGACAGGCGAAATCCATCCCCGTATGGCGCTTCCTGGTGCCGAGGAAGGGATCGGACCTGTAGCCGAACGAACTGGAGATGCGGTACTGGCTTTTATCAGGGAGAATCGGAGGCACGGAAGGGATGCAGACCGCCATATCTCCCGCTTTCCGGGTCACGACCTCTATCTCATCGAAGGAATTGGACTGCAGCCAGGCCTTTTTCGTAAGGACGTCTATCTTTATTTCCGTCTGCCTGAGCAGGCCGGTCCTGTCTATGGCATCGAGGTAGGCATAACGGTCGACACCGCCGAAACCCGCATTCCTGACTTCAGCCGGAATCTCGTTCATACCGAAAACCGAACGGTAGATGTCGTTGTCCCTCGACTGGAAGGAGGCCAGGTATTCCGCATCCGAATCGAGCTCCATGTTCAGCAGTTCGAGCCGAGTGTTCAGGCGCGCGTTGGCCTTTTTCAGGAAAGCCGTCTTGGGAAGATCGTACCCGAGAACTGAAGTGTAGAGCCACAGGTAAAGGAACGCCGCGCCGGCACTTGCTGCAAACAGAAGTGCGGCACGCAGGAATTTCAGTTTCCCCGAACAGGTGTATTCCTCGTAGGTGAGGGTCTCTTTGTTGAAGATGTATTTCGGCATAACGCGCAAATATAATGAGAAGCCGAGAGCAATGCAAATTTATTTGCAATTGCACGGACAGAAACGTTACGCAGGTGGGTCAGATGGGTCCGGTCTTTCGAAGAAAGACGTTCGAGGGTGACCCGAAATCCCTATTGGGCCACCCTCGAAAAGCGAAAAAATCCGAAAAGATGGCGGTTAAAATTCGAAGGGTACGTTATTTTTACTAATTTTGCGGGATATTTTGCAGTCGGACGCCGGCATAGCCCGGAGGGTCGCTGCCGTTTTAACGGATTTATACAGTTTACGATATGACTTCAAAGGAAATCAGGAAAGCCTTTTTGGATTTTTTCGCATCGAAAGGACATACCGTCGTGCCGTCTGCGCCGATGGTCGTGAAAAATGACCCGACACTGATGTTTACCAATGCCGGTATGAACCAGTTCAAGGACTATTTTCTCGGAAACAGCATACCGAAGAGCAAAAGGGTGGCGGACAGCCAGAAATGCCTGCGGGTGAGCGGGAAACACAACGACCTCGAGGAAGTGGGGCACGATTCGTACCATCACACGATGTTCGAGATGCTCGGGAACTGGAGTTTCGGGGACTATTTCAAGTCCGAGGCGATCTCCTGGGCCTGGGAGCTGCTCACCGGAGTGTACGGGATAGACAAGGACAGGCTCTACGCCACAGTGTTCGAGGGAGACGCATCCGACGGCACCGAGATGGACAACGAGGCCCTCGAAGAGTGGAAAAAGCATCTTCCGGAAGACAGGATCCTGCTCGGGAACAAGCATGACAACTTCTGGGAAATGGGCGACACAGGGCCTTGCGGGCCTTGCAGCGAGATTCACGTGGACCTGCGTTCCGATGAGGAAAGGAAGGCGGTTCCGGGACGCGACCTGGTGAACAAGGGACATCATCTCGTAATAGAAATCTGGAACCTCGTGTTCATGCAGTTCAACCGCAAGGCGAACGGCGGGCTCGAGCTCCTTCCGAACAAGAATGTGGACACGGGGATGGGGTTCGAACGCCTGTGCATGACACTTCAGGGCAAGACAAGCAACTACGACACCGACGTGTTCACCGGGATGATAGCGAAGATCGAGGAACTCTCGGGACACGCCTACCACGAATCGGAAAAGACGGAAGTCGCGATGCGGGTGATCGCCGACCACATAAGGGCAATCAGCTTTTCCATAGCGGACGGGCAGCTGCCGTCCAATGTCAAGGCCGGCTATGTGATCAGGCGCATCCTGAGGAGGGCCGTACGGTACGGCTATACCTTCCTCGGCTTCAACGAGCCGTTCCTCTGCCGTCTTGTGGGCCAGCTTGTAGCCGACATGGGTGAATTCTATCCGGAACTCCCTGCACAGCAGGACCTTGTCGAAAAGGTCATCCGCGAGGAGGAAATGGCGTTCCTGAGAACTCTCGACAGGGGTATCAGACTGATGGACAACATCATGGAGAAATCGCGCGAGACCAAGGTCATCAAGGGAGAGGATGCTTTCGTGCTTTACGACACCTACGGGTTCCCTATCGACCTGAGCGAACTCATCGCATCGGAAAACGGCTTTACCATCGACCTGAAAGGTTTCGAGACGGAGCTGCAGAAGCAGAAGGAGAGGGCGAGGAATGCCACGGCGATAGAGTCCGGCGACTGGACGGAATTCCACCACTGCGACCATGTGGAATTCTTGGGATACGACGTGCTCGAGACAGATGACGCGACGCTTGCGAAGCACCGCACCGTAAAGGCCAAGAACAAGACAATGTACCAGCTCGTCTTCGACAGGACGCCGTTCTATGCCGAGATGGGAGGCCAGGTCGGAGACACCGGCTGCATAGAGTCCGCAAGCGGAGAGAAAATCAGGATACTCAACACCATAAAGGAGAACAACCTCACCATCCACATTGCAGAAAGCATTCCGGAGGACTGCTCGGGGAAATTCAGACTGGCGGTGGATAAGGAGAGACGTCTCGGGATTACGAACAACCACACGGCCACCCACCTGCTGCACAAGGCCCTGAGGGAAATCCTCGGCACGCATGTGGAGCAGAAGGGTTCGTTCGTGACGGACGGTTATTTCAGGTTCGACTTCTCGCATTTCGAAAAGTTGTCCGACGAGCAGATCGACAAGGTGGAAAAAAGGGTGAACGCCCTGATAAGGGAAAATTCTCCTCTGTGCGAAAACAGGAATGCCACGATGGAGGAGGCAAAGGCTATGGGGGCGATGGCCCTGTTCGGCGAAAAATACGGAGACAGGGTGAGGGTAGTGCGTTTCGGCGATTCGGTAGAACTGTGCGGAGGTACCCATGCAAAGGCTACCGGGCAGATAGGATTCTTCAAGATAATCTCGGAATCCGCGATTGCGGCCGGAGTGAGAAGGATCGAGGCCACTACGGGCGTCAACGCCGAGAATATCGTGGACACCATGGAGAACACCATCCGCGTGGCCAGGGCCCTGTTCAACAATGTGCCTGACCTTGCCGGCTCTATCAGGAAACTCATAGAGGAAAACGACAGCTACAAAAAGGAACTGGAAAAGGTAGCCAGGGAGAAGGCTGTCGCAATGAAAAGGGAGCTTGAAGAAAAGGCGAGAGAAATCAATGGGGTAAAGGTGGTGACCGTAGATTTCCCGGTCAATCCCGCCGCATTGAAGAACGTAGCGTTCATGCTCCAGAAAGAGACGGAAAACACTGCGCTTTTCGGGGCGTTCGAGTTCGAGGGCAGGCCGCAGCTCATCATAATGTATTCGGCCGACCTTGTGGATGCTGGGCATAATGCCGGGAAGGACATCAAGGAAGCCGCCAGGTTCATCGCCGGAGGCGGAGGAGGCCAGGCGGGTCTGGCGACTGCCGGAGGCAAGAACCCTGCGGGACTGGCTGAAGCCCTCGATTTTATGATCAAAAATATCATGTAAGTCCAAGCAGTAAAAGATGAAGAGGCTGGACAGGTTCATATTAAGTTCTTTTGTGGGACCGTTTTTCGCGATCCTCTTCATCGTCATTTTCATCCTGATGATGCAGTTCCTGTGGCTGTACATCGATGAACTGGTAGGGAAAGGCTTGAGTCTCAAGGTGATAATGGAGTTCCTCGGCTGGGGAAGTGCGACGCTGATCCCGCTCTCGCTTCCGCTTGCCACGCTTCTGTCGTCGGTAATGACGCTCGGCACCCTCGGGGAGAACAACGAACTGCTGGCCATCAAGGCCGCCGGCATATCCCTCAGAAGGGTTCTCCTGCCGCTCATCGCCGTATCCGCCCTGATCAGTATCGGAGCCTTTTTCGCTTCCAACGAGCTTATTCCCGTAGCCTACAACAAGATATTTACCCTCCGCGATGACATCGGAAAGACGAAGGAAGAGATAAAGATCCCGACAGGGACATTTTACGACGGCATCGACGGCTATATTCTCCGGGTAAACGAAAGGGACAAGGAAACGGACATCATGCACGGGGTGATGGTCTACAACCACACCGGGAAGAAGGGCAACACGAGCCTGACCCTTGCGGATTCCGCCATGATGAAGATGTCCGAAGACAAGTCTTACCTGACTTTCATCCTGTACAACGGTGCCAACTACGAGGAAACCAACACGAGAAAGTATCGCGACACCACCCTCCAGCTCCAGAAAATCGAGTTCACGCGGCAGGAAATGGTGATTCCGCTCGAGAACTATGCCTTCAAGAAGTCAGAGGACACGCGTTTCGGGGACGAGGTAAGGACCATGAACCTGAAACAGCTGCGGCACAACGACGACTCGCTTACGACTGTGGACAATGCCGCAAAGTCGGACAATATCACAAGGTTCTACAACGACAGGACGCTGAAGTACCATTTCCAGCTCGACACGGCGAATGCAAGAAACGACAGGCTGGAACGGGCGTTCGAATACGAGGGATTCAGCCGGTGGGATGACCTGGAGAAGGAAATCGAGGCTCTCGAAAATGCGAAGGGCAAGGTAAATGCAGAAATCGGAGAACTGACGACCTACGGCAGGGAAAGGTACTACAATGCCTATACGCTGAGAAGGATAGACGTGGAAATCCTCAAGAAGTACGCCCTCTCGCTCGCCTGCTTCATCTTCTTTTTCATCGGTGCGCCTCTCGGCGCCCTGATCAGAAAGGGGGGACTGGGAACGCCGGCCATAATCGCCGTCCTGTTCTTCGTCCTGTACTGGGTCATCGACATTACCGGGAACAAACTGGCGAAGGACGGGGCAGTTTCCGCATTTGCCGGGGTGTTCATTTCATCGGCCGTCCTGCTGCCGATAGGCCTCGTGTTCACCTGGAACGCCATCAACGACAAGTCTTTGATCGACACTGAAAAAGTCGGGATACTGTTCAAGAAGATAAAGGACAAGGTACTTGGAAAGATGAAAAAGACGCGGATAGTATTTATGGGTACTCCGGAGTTCGCCGTGGCTTCGCTCGATGCCATCATCAGGCGCGGATACCATGTGGTCGGTGTCGTGACCGTAGCGGACAAGGCAAGCGGACGCGGACTGAAGGTCAACGAAAGTGCGGTGAAAAAATACGCCGTCGAACACAATCTGCCTGTATTGCAGCCGGTTTCGCTGAAAGATCCGGAGTTTTTAGGGGCCCTGAAGGCCTGGAATGCGGACCTGTTTGTCGTGGTGGCGTTCCGGATGCTTCCGAAAGAGGTGTGGGAAATGCCGAAACTCGGGACTTTCAACCTGCATGCCGCCCTGCTGCCGCAATACAGGGGGGCCGCCCCGATCAACTGGGCCGTCATCAACGGCGAGCATATAACCGGCGTCACTACGTTTATGATAAACGAGGGGATGGATACCGGACACGTCATCTTCCGCGAACAGTGCAGAATCGAAAATGACGACACGGCTGGGACGGTGCATGACAAACTGATGGAAATCGGGGCCAAGACCGTAACCGATACCGTGGATGCCATCTTCGACCGCAAGGTGGAACTCCGTCTGCAGAAAAGTTTCATCCAGGGGGCCGAGATGCTGAAACCGGCACCGAAGCTTACCCGCGAACTCTGCCACATCGACTGGAACAGGCCGACAACGGAGATTATCAATCTGATACGCGGCCTTAGCCCGTACCCCGGAGCCTATACCGAATTCGTAAGGGACGGGAAAGCGTCTGCCGTCAAGATATTCGCGGCCAGCCGCATTGAAAGCGACGCGCTCGAAAACCTGAAGAAAGCCTGCGGCAAGGCCGGGGAGGCACCTGCGGGGACTGTCCTGTCCGATGGGAAAGGCCTGCTTGCAGTGCTGACTGCAGACGGGGCAGCGGCACTGACGGACATCCAGCTGGCGGGAAAGAAAAGGATGGATGCCGGGGAATTCCTGAGAGGATTCAGGGACATAAACGGTTACGGGACTTCACAGGGCACCTCGTCCGAAGTCCTGGACAAATACAGGGAAAGCATCAAATGATTATGGGAAAGACGGCGGCAGTCATAGGACAGGGGGAATTCCCGAAAAAGGAATATCCGAGATACCTGCTGAAAACGGCGGACTATGTGGTGTGCTGCGACGGGGCGTTGGAGAAATACCTCAGGAATATGGCCGCAGTGTTCGGCGGCGAAAGGATGCCGGATGCTGTCATCGGGGATATGGACTCGCTGAAACCGTCGGTACGGAAGAAATACACCGGGCTGCTCATCAGGGAAGAGGAGCAGGAACACAACGACCAGACCAAGGCAGTCAGGTACGTAGTCCGGAATTTCAGCGACGTGTCCGACATCGTCATACTCGGGGGCACCGGGGCACGCGAAGACCACACCATAGGGAATCTTTCTCTTCTGATGGAATATACGCGCATGTTCGAAAACTGCCCCCACATCGAAATGGTTTCCGACTACTCTACGGCATTCGCCGTCACGGACAGTACCGACATCCCGTGCGGGGAAGGCAGGAAATTCTCGCTTTTCTCTCCGGACAACAGTCTCAGAATCAAATCCGAAGGCCTGCAATGGAAGACCGACGGGGTGGTTTTCGACAACTGGTGGAAGGCCACGCTGAACAGGGCGACGGAAGACACCGTGCATCTGGAATTCAGCCACAAATCCATGGCTCTTGTCATCATAGACTGATTCCTGCCTGTTCCTGTTCCGATACGGCACTGGCCGATAGGGGGCAGCCCGGTTCGGTACGGAGAAATTTATTTGTTTTGCTCTCGGCTTTTTGCTATTTTTGATAGTTTGCGTTAAAATTGGAATCATTTCTATGGAAAAAAACATCGAGGAAACCGGATATCTTCCGAGCATCGAGGCAGTCGTGACGGCGTCGAAGATACTGGACGAAGTGATAGATCCGACCCCCATGACGCCCAACCAGAATCTCAGCGAGAGATACGGGGCGGAAGTCTACCTGAAGAGAGAAGACCTGCAGATCGTGAGGTCCTACAAGATACGCGGAGCCTACAACAAGATAAGGACCATACCGCCGGATGCCCTGAAATACGGAATCGTATGCGCCAGTGCAGGCAATCATGCCCAGGGTGTGGCGTTTTCCTGCAACAAGCTCCACATCATGGGGTCGATCTACATGCCGACGACCACGCCGCGCCAGAAAATCGAACAGGTGAAGATGTTCGGAAAGGAATATATCGACATCGTGCTGACAGGCGACACCTTCGATGCTGCGAACAAGGAAGCCGTAGAATATGCCGCGAAATCCGGAAAGACCTTCATCCCTCCGTTCGACGACAAAAAGATAATAGAAGGCCAGGCCACGATAGGCCTTGAAATCGAGAAGCAGATGAAAAAGCCTCTCGACTATCTTTTCATCCCTATCGGAGGAGGCGGGCTTGCTTCCGGCGTGGGAGCATACATGAAGTTCGCCTCTCCGCAGACAAAAATCATCGGCGTGGAGCCGGAAGGTGCGCCGTGCATGAAGACGGCCATCGAAAAGGGCGAAATCGTCGAACTCGAGAACATAAACAAGTTCGTGGACGGGGCAGCCGTCAAGAAAGCGGGCAGGCTTACCTACGAAATATGCAGGAAAGTCCTGGACGACATCGTGGTAGTGCCGGAAGGCGCGGTGTGCACGAGCATCATCGACATGTACAACAAGAGCGCAATCGTGGTGGAGCCGGCCGGTGCGCTTTCGGTGGCCGCCCTGAGGTTCTATGCGGACAGGATAAAGGGCAAACGTGTCGGCTGCATCATCAGCGGGAGCAACAACGACATCACCCGAACGGAGGAAATCCGTGAAAAATCGGTGCTCTACGAAGGTCTGAAACATTATTTCATCGTAAGTTTCCCGCAGCGTTCCGGAGCGTTCCTTTCATTCATCAGGGACAACCTCGGACCGAAAGACGACCTGGTGCTTTTCCAGTACATCAAGAAGACGAACAAGGAAGACGGGCCGGCACTGATAGGCGTCGAGGTGGAAAGCAAGGAGGATTTCGAGGCTCTCGTACACAGGATGGATGCCAACGGGATAGCCTACGAGTACATCAACGAGAACAACAAACTGTTTGAAATTTTAATATAAGACGGACTATGGCAAATGTTAATTTAGACTGGGCCAGGCTCGGTTTCGGCTACAGGAAGACGAATACCATACTGACCTGCTACTACAGGGACGGCGAATGGGGCCCTGTGGAAAGCCGCACTGACGACAATCTCAGCATCAACGCATTCGCAGGCACCCTGCACTACAGCATCGAATGCTTCGAAGGGCTGAAGGCATTCCGCGGAGCGGACGGGAAAGTCAGGATTTTCAGACCTGACGAGAACGCGAAAAGGCTTCAGCGCTCTGCCGCATATATCGGCATCGCCGCCCCTTCCGCAGAACTTTTCACGGAAATGTGCGTCAGGGCAGTAAAGGAAAACATAGACTTCCTTCCTCCGTACGGCACCAACGCTTCGATGTACATCCGCCCTACCCTTATCGGCATAAACCCGCAGCTTGGAGTGAAATCCTCTACGGAATGCCTGTTCATGGTACTTTGCGCCCCGGTCGGAGCATACACCGGCAGCACCCTTCAGCCGTCATACGTCGTGATTTCAAGAGACTACGACAGGGCTGCCCCGAACGGTACGGGAAGTTTCAAGCTCGGAAGCAACTACGCGGCCTCCCTGTATTCATACAACCTGGCCCACAAGCTCGGCTACGAGGCAGTGCTCTATCTCGACCCTCTCCAGCACAAGTACATCGACGAATTCAACTCGTCGAACTTCTTCGCCATCAGGGACAATTCATACATTACCCCGAAATCCGACACCATCCTCCCTTCCATCACGAACAAGTCTCTCGAGACAGTGGCCCGCGAACTGGGGATGACTGTGGAAAGGCGTCCCGTGCCTGTCGAGGAACTTTCGACTTTCGAGGAGGTCGGAGAATGCGGCACAGCCGTTGTCATCACGCCTGTCTATCAGATAGACGACAGGCCTGCACTCGAGTCCGACAAGGTGACCCCTTACCGTTTCGGATCGAAGGACCAGTGCGGTCCGAAGAGCCTCAAGCTCTACAAGATGATACGCGGCATACAGGACGGAGAGACCGAAGATCCGTTCGGCTGGTGCATCTTCGTTTAGAATGCCTGAGAAGAACATCCTGAAGGTACCCGGAGGAGAGCGCAAGGTTCTCCTCCATACCTGTTGTGCCCCCTGCTCCTCCGCCATAGTGGAATGCCTGATGCAGAACGGGGTCACTCCGCTGATATATTACTGCAA
>CASFLY010000118.1 GCA_949295645.1 uncultured Bacteroidales bacterium
AGTTGAGCCTTCAGTTCCCTGATCTGGTCGTCCTTGCTCTTTGCTGACATATCCTCTTCATTTGATTCCTGCAAAGATAGTGAACCGGATTGACTTACATACTTTCCTATCCAGGTATAAATGCTGTTTATGCTGGACAGGCAATACTCCTTCCGGACTTCTTCCGGTGTTGTCCTTCCTCCCAGAATGTCTGACACGAGCGACATACGACGCTCGTCGTCTAAAGACGGAAGCTCTACCTTGTGCGTCTGCCAATAACGATGTCCTGTTACAGGGTCTTCGACCATCTCATGACGATACTCTCTTCTTGTCATTGATACTTTCCTTTGTGCCCAAATGTGTCAACTTTTTTCAGGGAAAGACACATCATTGTGTCACAGACTAAAGCAGGAGACTACAGGTTGCCGGATGACTCGCGGAGACGGATTTCGGCATTCAGGATTTCCTTGCGGTTCGGAGATGAGGGGTTCTTGATTTTTTCCAGGATGAGTTCGGCGGCTTTCCGGCCCATCTCGAACAGAGGCGGTTCGACAGTAGTCAGCCGCGGATAGACTATGGTGGAGAGCTCCGTACCTGAAAAACTTGCGACAGCCACGTCTTCAGGAATGTTTCTGCCGAGTTCCCTGAGCCGGTTCATCGCCCCTATGGCAAGAGTGTCCGTGAAAGCGAATACGGCATCAAAACCGGTACCCTTGGAGATAAGGCTGTCTATGGCCTTTGCACCGGCATCGAAAGACATTCCCGCCTTTATCACCATCGACTCTTCGTCAAAAGGCATCTTGTATTTGGCTATCGCATCCCTGTAGCCTCTGGCTCTTTCCGCGGAATTATAGATATCGTCCGGCCCGGAAATATGCACTATCCTTTTCCGGCCTCCTAAAATAAGTTTCTCCACTAAAAAGAAAGACTTGCGCCAGTCGTCCACGACCACCTGCGGCACATCCAGGCCGTATGGAATCCGGTCATAGAAAACCATCGGCAGCTCAGACTGCTGGAGCCTGAGATAATCGTCCCTGTTCTTTTTATAGCTGCACAGACTGATGATAATGCCGTCTACCATAAAACGCTCCATCAGCTGCAGGTTCTCCCGTTCGCTCTGGGGATCCTCTCCGGAAACGGCGATGACCACCTTTATTCCGTTTGCATAAAGCACGTCCTGGATCCCGCTTATCACTTTCGCCGCAAAAGGAGTGACCATCTCCGGAACGATGACCCCGACAGTATTCGAGTGGCCGTATTTCAGGTTCGTAGCCACGGGATTGGGTCTGTAGCCGAGTTCTTTGGCTGCCTCCAAAACCTTCTCCCTCGTCTCTTTCCTGACGTTCTTGTCATCAACCAACGCCCTCGAAACCGTAGACACCGATATCGACAGATAACGGGCGATATCCTTGATCGTAACATGCTTCATAGTCCAATCATGATCTTGTTGCATCGCAAATTTATCGGTTTAGTCCGATAATTCCTAATTTCCGGTAACGTTTGCAGACTTCGGGAACGTTCCCGCAAACGTTTGCAGACAAAATGACGAACGGAACGGTGCGGACTGCGGGCGACAATTTTAATTTTGTAAGAAAGGCGGCACTTACCGGAAAACCGCCGTACGACAATACCACTAAATTATAACGACATGGGAACTAAAATCAAAACTTTCAGCTACGATCGCAAAAAGATAAAGGCAGGAATCCTGCATATCGGAGTGGGAAATTTCCACCGCGCACACGAAGAATTCTACACGAATCTGCTGCTTGAAGACGAAGACCAGCAGGAATGGGGAATATGCGGGGCAATGCTTCTGCCTGGCGACGAACGGCTCTATAAAATACTTGAAAAGCAGGGTGGAGAATACACGCTGACGGTCTGCGGACGGGACGGCAGGGATGAAGTGTACCGGATAGGTTCGCTTACGGAACTGATCTGGGGAGTGGAAAATCCGGAAAAGGTTCTCGGAAAAATCGCAGACAAGGATATACGTATCATAACGATGACCATAACGGAAGGCGGATACAACATCGAAAAATCCACCGGAGAATTCATTTTGGACAATGAGGACATCCGTCACGACCTTCAGAATCCGCAGACGCCGAAAACGGTTTTCGGATTTGTGGCAGAAGGCCTGCGCAAAAGGAAAGCGGCAGGGAACGGCCCCGTAACCATACTTTCCTGCGACAACCTCCAGCACAACGGCAATACGGCCCGCAAGGCATTCTCGGCTTTCGTCAAGGCCCAGGACCCCGGACTGGCTGCGTGGATGGAGCAGAACGTGACTTTCCCGAACAGTATGGTGGACAGGATCACGCCTGCGACAAGGCCGGAAGACATAGTCCGGCTGAACGGGAAAAACGGGACCGACGATGAGGCGCCGGTGTACTGTGAAGATTTCATCCAATGGGTGATCGAAGACAATTTCATAGCAGGCCGTCCTGCCTGGGAAAGGGTCGGGGCGGAATTCACTTCGGACGTAACGGCATACGAAAATATGAAACTGAGCCTGCTGAACGCATCCCACACGCTTCTTTCCTATCCTTCATTCCTGAGCGGGTACCGCAAGGTGGACGACGCCATGCACGATGAAAGAATCGCAGCATTCGTCCGCACCTTTATGGACAAAGACATCACTCCGTACGTTCCGGCTCCCGGCAATACCGATCTGGGACTGTACAAGAAGACTCTGATAGAGAGATTCGGAAACCGTACGGTAAGCGACCAGATCGCACGCCTTTGCTTCGACGGGATATCGAAATTCCCGGTTTACGTGATGCCGAACCTTATAAAAATGATAAGGGACAATGCCGACCTCACCCGTGTGGCCTACCTGATAGCCGCCTACCGCCACTATCTGAAATACAGGACGGACGACAACGGGGCTTCCTTCGAAATAGCCGAGCCATGGATGACTGCCGAAGATACGGCCCTGACGGAAAGCGACGAACCTGTGGACTTCCTCGGCCTGTCCGCATTCAGAAGCACTGACCTGAAAGCGGCTCCGGCCTTTGTGGAAAAATATCTGGAAATGGTCGGGGCCATACGCAGGGACGGGGCCATGAAAACACTGGAAAGCATCCTGTAAGGGCATCCCAGGCATAAACCGGATATTATGACTGCTGTGAAAAAATACAGTCTGGGGCCGTTCATAGTCCTGACATTCATCTACTTTATCGTAGGTTTCCTGACAACTGTCAACGGACAGTTCCAGGGACCTATGAAGGTGGCGTTCCTCGCCGGAACCGACGAGTTGAGGAACACCCTGACCACGATGATTTCATTTTTCTTCTTCCTCGGCTATCTTCTGAACAGTTCATTGGGAGGGAAATGGGTCAATGCGCGTGGATACAAGACCACTCTGCTGCGGGCACTCATCATTATGACGGCAGGACTGGTCATGTATTCCCTTTCTTCCTGGCTTGCCGTCCATTTCGGAGATGCCTGTATAAGGATTTCTGGAGACAGCATACCATACGGGTACTTCGTCTTCCTGCTCGGGTCGTTCCTGATGGGAACATCGGCGGCTATCCTGCAGGTAGTCATCAACCCCTACGTCTCGGCATACGAACTTCCGGGAACACAGTCTGTCCAGAGGATGAATATCGTATGTGCAATCAATTCTTTCGGCACTACCATCGCTCCGTTCTTCGTCACCGGGATCATCTTCTCCGGAGTGGCGCTCGAAAGCGTCACGGCAGACCAGCTGATGGTGCCGTTCCTGCTCATAGCCCTGTGCATCGCACTTACGACAGGCATCACATCCCGGCTGAACCTGCCGGACATAGAAGGTACAAGAGCTGAAAACGGGACAGCGCTGAAACGCAGCATCTGGTCCTTCCGGCATCTGACATTGGGCGTCATAGCTATCTTCTTTTACGTCGGTACCGAGGTCTCGGTCGGTGCCAACGTCAATCTGCACGCTATGGAACTGATCGAATCCGGAGAGGGGCTGACGTTTTTCGGTAAAGACCGTCTTATTCTCTGGGGCATGGATTTGGGAATTCCGGCACTGCTCGCCACTCTCTACTGGGGAGGGCTGATGGTCGGCCGGTTCGTTTTCAGCTTTTTCAACAATCTGTCGCCGAGATGGCTGCTGGCTGCCCTGACTGTCATTGCTACAGCCCTGATAGTCACAGGCATGACAACAGGGAACCTGTGGGTAATAGTCTCCGTCGGTCTCTGCCATTCAGTGATGTGGAGCTGCATTTTCACGCTGGCCATACAGGGGCTGAAAGAGTACACGTCCAAAGCCTCGGGAGTCTTTATGATGGGTGTTTTCGGCGGAGCGGTATTCCCGGTCCTGCAGGGCGTCCTGGCGGATGTCTGGGGCAGCTGGCAGTGGACCTGGATCATCGCCGTCGTCTGCGAACTGGTGATGCTCCTCTACGCCCTTTTCGGCTGCCGTGTCCGCGAAAACGACATAGCCTGAACAGGACGCACATATAGCTTGTTCGGGAGCAGGGCAGATACATTTGCTCTGCTCCCTTCTTCTTTCTATCTTTGCTCCAAAGTTTTGGATATGGACAGTCAGAAATGCACAGAGAGGCTCGAAAAGAAAGGGGTCAGGGTAACGGCAATCCGGATACTCGTTTTCGAAGCATTGGCAAAAGCTCCGGGAACCATGTCCCTCGCCGATCTGGAAACGGAACTGGAAACGGTGGACAAGTCCAGCATTTTCAGGACATTAGAAGTTTTCGAAAGGAACCACATCGTACATTCCATCGATGACGGTACCGGCTCGGTAAAATACGAAATCTGCGAGGGTGAAGATGACTGCACCCTCGCAGATATGCACACTCACTTTTACTGTGAATCCTGTCACAGGACATTCTGCCTCAAGGACATTTCCGCACCGATAGTCGACCTGCCGGGCGGATTTCAGGCGCATTCGATCAATTATATCGTCAAAGGCCTTTGTCCCCGCTGCTCCGGCTTGTCATAACGGGCAATCCGCGGCGTACCGGCATCCTGTCCGTTCCGGCAAGCCGGACACGACCGACAGCCGGACAAGACTAATCGGCGGACAAGGCATCTGCTTCCTTGAGCATTTCAGAAACCGCGGCTTCGAGCTGGAGGTCCTTCCCTTCAAGGAGCGAAGCCGGGTCGTTGTAGACGAGGATGTCCGGCTCTATCTGCAGATTCTCAAGGTAACGGCCTTCCCTGACACCGACAGCACCTACCTGCGGGATACCGAAAATGATGGTCGGGTCTATCTGCTGTTCCCACCAGACTGCCGTCATCGTCCCCGGCACCGGAGCGCCTATCAGTTTCCCTATTCCGAGAGTCTTGTAGACATACGGGAAGCCGCAGGCATCGGAGTAGTTGCTTTCCCCGACAAGCACGCAGGACGGTTTCGTCCATTTGTTGTAAGGATCCTGGCCGATGTACTGTCCCCTCGGCTCGAATCTTATGTACGTTTTTCCCGACAGGAATGTGGCAAGGTCGTCATGCAGCCATCCTCCGCCGTTGTTCCTGGTGTCCACAATGACGGCTTCGGCAGTCCTGTATTTGCCGAGAAGCTTCGAGTAGACCTCCCTGAAACTGTCTGAATCCATAGATCTCACATGCACATAGCCGATCCGGCCTCCTGAAAGTTTCTCTACCATCGCCTCGCGCTGTCTCACCCACCTCCTGTACATCAGATCCGAATCGCTCCGCACCGGCTCCACATAGATTTCCCCGCTTTTTCCTCCTTTGCGCACTGTCAGAAGGATCTTTTTCCCGGCTTTGCCCTCAAACAGGCCGTACCAGGACTTGCCGGCAGTGATTTTCTGTCCGTCGACAGCCTCGATTACGTCTCCGGCGGCAATTTCCGGATCGGTCACGGCAAGCGGGCCGCCCTTGAGCACTTCGGCGATTTTAATGCCGTCGCCGTCATAGCCATAGTCCGGGATGATGCCGAGCCGGCCCATGCTTTTCGAAGGGGCACCATAGTATCTTGCCCCGGTATGGGAGCCGTTCAGCTCGCCGAGCATCTCCGAAAGCATTTCCTGGAAATCATAGTTATTGTCTATGTACGGCAGGAAACGGCTGTAGGCATCCCTGTACATAGCCCAGTCTATGCCGTGGATATCCTTGTCATAGAATTTTTCGGCTACCTGCTTCCAGACATGGTTGAAGATATATTCCCTCTCCCCGGCAGGCCTGTAGTTGAACTCGCCGGAGAAGGAGATGTTTTCCTGCGAACCGGTGGCCATATTCACCTTCGTCACGCCCCTGGTCCCGAGAACATAGAAATCATTGTCGTCGGCTGTCGGATATATAGTGCCTGCCAGACCTTTGGCCAGCACCCTTACGCTTCCCTCCTTTATGTCCAGGACACAGAGGTCGTAACTCTTCTCCAGCCGGGTCATATAGTACAGTTTGGAACCGTCGGCAGTCAGATAGTGGTCCCCGAGCCTGCCGGAAAACTTAGTCAGGCGGAGAACCCTGTCGGCCCTGTTGTCCAGATCCAGAACGAGTTTTTTCGTTTTCTTGTCGGTATTGGCCGAGTCTTCGGCCTCCTTTACCTCTTTTTTCTTCTCTTTTGCATCGGACAGGAGTTTTTCCATATCGTCGCTCTCCTCGTCACGCGTGAATCTGTAGAACTCCTTGCCGTCGAAGAACATCGCATATACGTCGTATTCCGAGCCCCAGCTGCCATGACTGCGGTAACCGGCCCTGTCGGACATCCAGGTCATGGCCTTGCCGCCGAGCGCCCATCTGAAATTCCCGTCCGAATATCCGCTTTCCGTCAGGTCGGTAATTTCACCTGTCCCGATGTCCACAAGGGCTATGTCCTCGTTGTTCCACCCGCCGTCAGCCTGCCAGTTGCAGAGGATATACCTGCTGTCCGGACTCCAGGCGAAACTCTGGTCTCCGTCCGAGTATGAATAGTTCACGTTTTTATGAAGGGATTTTTCTTTTCCTGATTTCAGGTTCCGGATGACGAGTTCGGTCCTGTCACGCAGGAAGCCGAGCCATTTCCCGTCCGGAGACACTGCCGGCTGGAAACAGGTCTGGTCCGGATCGGTAATCCGTTTTTCTTCCATTTTCACACTGTAGGTGAAGTATTTATCGTCCTTGTCGGCAAGTGACGTCGCATAGATTCCCCAGTGCCCGTCCCGCTCGGAAGAGTAGTACAGGGTCCTGCCGTCATCCGAGAAACAAAGGTTCCTTTCCTGCTGCGGAGTGTCAGTAATCCGTCTGGTGGTGCCGTGGTCTACCGATGCCACGAACACGTCTCCCCTGAGGATTACCGCTATCTCTTTCCCGTTCGGGGATATGGCCAGATCCTGCGCTCCTCCGGACAGGTTCCGGATGATATTGTCCCGCTCCATTTTGTCGGATACGATCCTGACGTTCACTTTTTCCGGTTCCCGGCCTTCCCTGACGGTGTAGAGTTCGCCGTTGTAGGAAAAGGACAGGGTGCCGTTGCCGGCAATGGAAATATACCTGACAGGATGTGTGTCAAAGTGCGTGACGGAAACGGATTCGGAAGGATTCGAAACCGAGCTGCGGTAAATGTTGAAGCTGCCGTCCCGTTCGCTCAGATAGTAGAACGTATCGCCGTCGGCAGCGAATACCGGATTCCTGTCTTCTCCCTTGAATGTGGAGAGCTTCCCGAAAGTTCCGCTGCCGTCTATGCTGAAGACCGGCTGTCCGGCACGGCCTTTTCCGGAAGATTCCGCCGGAGTGTAAAGCCAGATGTCCCGCGTCACTGAAGAAGTGTGATGTTTCCTGAAATCATCCTCATAGCCTTTCCAGTCTTCGTACAGGACCCTGCCGTCTTTCCCGACGCTCATATTCGACACGGGGAGGGCGGACACGTATTCAGGCTTGCCTCCATCCCGGGAGACTGCATAGATCTGGTTTGTGGTCCCGGGGAAACCGCCATAGGACGCATCCTGCTGAAGATTGGCCAGGAACACTATCTTCCCGTCGGGAAGAACGGCCAGAGGGGTCTCCCTCCCCGGATAATCCGTCACGCGTTTCGGTTCGCCTCCCTCTGCCGAAGTGATGTAGATATCCTTGTCGGCATCACGGTACGAACTGAACACTATGCTTTTCCCGTCCGGAGTCCAGATCGGATCCGAGTCGTACGCCGGGTTGGAAGTAATCTGCCTTGCCGTGCCTCCTTCCGAACTTACGACATAGATATCGCCTTTGTAGCAGAACGCTATGCTGCTCCCGTCCGGAGAGATGCAGTTTTTTCTCAGCCACAGCGGCGAATCTTCCGCTGCGGACAGACTTACGGCCACTAAAAGTGCCGAAAGTGCCATGAAAATTCTTCTCATACCAATATTTTCCTTATATACTTTCCGCCTTGTCCGGGGACGGCCGCACATATACCGCTCCTCCTTAAAGGCCAAACAGGCGCAAATGTACAAAATGTAAGATGTCTTTGCAAAACTATGCGTGCCGCGGCCGTATCTTTCTGAAAACTTTGTCCAGCGTCCCCTGGATGATGCCGGTAAGCACGATTATCGTCACGGCGGCCAGAATCAGCACTATGCCTGCACCTTCCCTCAATGTAAAGTTTTCACCGAAAACCAGAACGCCGATGCAGACCGCCGTAAGCGGCTCCAGAGCGCCTAAAACCGAAGTCAGCGTTCCGCCTATATTCTGGACGGCAAGCACCAGGGTGATGTTCGAGACCACAGTCGGAAGGACGGCCAGCAGGACGAGGTTGCAGTAAGATGCCGGATCGGGAGGAAGCTGCAGCGAGCCGGATGCGATGTCTCTGATCCCGAAAATCACAGTGGTGAACACAAAGACATAGAAGGCCAGTTTCCTGCTGTTCATGTTCCTGACCCGGGATTTGTTCACCCCTACGATATAGCTTCCGTAAGCTACCGCGGAGAGCAGGACGATGATTATGCCTTTTATGTCTGCCGAAAATCCCGATTCCGGAAGTGAAAGCAGGGCGACACCGCCTACGGCCAGAGCTATGGCCGCCCAGGTCAGCCATCCGGTCTTTTCCCTGAACAGGAAAAACATCAGCAAGGTCACGAAGACCGGATACGTGAAGTGCAGGGTGGTCGCCACGCCGGCCCCCATGTACCCGTACCCGCAAAGCAGGAAAAGAGAGGAGAACGTGTAGAAGACGGCCAGCAGGACAAACACCGGAACGTCTTTCCACTCTATCCTGAAAGTTTCTTTCTTTGCCAGCATCACGACGGCAAGCGCGACGGATGCGAACAGGAATCTGTAGAACAGTATCGAGTCATACGTCATCCCTTTGCCCATCAGCGGCAGTGTAAACAGCGGGATCAACCCGAAGGTGACCGAGGTCGCCATCCCGAACGATATGCCTTTGAATCTTCCCATAGCCGTTTTTTTAGCGGGCAAAGGTAATGATTTTTCACAAAGGGTATTCCATCGGGACGATAATCCTGCCTTTCTCCGGAAAACACGCTTCTTTTCCGGAGAAAATCACTATATTGGTTCCCGGTCGGAAACCGAATACTTGAAGATATGGAAAGGATACTCGTAATTTTTCTGGTTGCGGTCACGGCGTTGGCGACAGGAGCTGAAGCCGCGGCCCAGTATGCGCCTTTGCACAGAAAAGGCACGGCGCTGTATTCAGACGGGATGAAGCTTACTCCCGAACAGATGCAGACGGTCTTCGCAATGACGGACGGTGTCTCGTACCAGGACTGGCAGGATGCTTCGAAAGGCTTCAATGCCGGGAAAGGGTTGCTTATAAGTTTCGGCGTACTGACCGGAGCCGGGATTCTGACTACAGGCATCGGCGCGGCCGGCATTATGGTGGAAGGTATGGCTGTCGGGATAGGCTCCATATTTACAGCGCCGATAACGGCTGTGACGGGAGAACCTGCAGACATCAGCCTTTCAAGCAGATTCAGGAATGTGGCCACGGCAGGGCTCTGCGTGATAGGGGCCGGTATGCTGTGCATGGTAGCAGGTACTACGGTCTACTGCATCTACAAGAAGCGACTGAACACTATGACATCCGCCTGCAATGCTTCTTCCGGAGAGGTCTCGCTCTCATTCGGCATGGCAAGGCATGGTGTAGGGGTCTCGTTACGGTTTTAGCAAAAGCCGTCAGCTGAACTGACTGGGCTTCAGTATATCATGCCTGGCTCGAGCAAGCTCGCGTCAGGCATGATACACTGAAGCCCGGACTCGATCGAGTCCGGGCTTTTGGTGCGGAGAGGGAGGGATTCGAACCCCCGGAGCCTTTCAGCTCAACAGTTTTCAAGACTGCCGTAATCGACCACTCTACCACCTCTCCAATGATTCCCGAAAAAGGGACTGCAAAGGTAATGATTTTTCGGAAACCTGCAAATTATTTTTCGGCCCTGGAAAAATACTTCCACTGGAAGAATATCAGGTAGATAGCCCCGCAGGTCACACAGCTGTCTGCAAAATTGAAGACAGGGGCGAAAAATCTGAACGGATGGCCGCCGACAAGGGGCAGCCACTCCGGGAAAGTCGTATCGATGAGCGGGAAATAGAACATATCGACCACCTTTCCGAAAAAGAAAGGGGCATAGCCTCCTCCTTCCGGCAGGAACTGCGCCACTGTCGTGTAGGTCGACTCTCCGAAAAGGACGCCGTAGAAAAGACAGTCGATTATGTTGCCCAATGCCCCGGCAGTAATCAATGTCAGGCCCACGACCACACCTGTCGGAGTGTCCGGTTTCTTCAGCAGTCTGCGAATCCAGAACACAAGGGCGCAGAACAGGACAATACGGAAGACGGAAAGCAGGAGTTTGCCCACCTGCCCTCCGAATTTCATCCCGAATGCCATTCCCTCGTTCTCGATGAAATAGATCTGGAACCAGTTCCCGATGACGCTGAAATGCTCGCCTATGGTCATATCGGTCTTGACCAGGATCTTTATGATCTGGTCGATAATCACCAGTACGAGACCTGTCAAAAGAAGTCGGGTTCCCCTGGAAACTTTCATCCGGCTACTTGTTTTTGTTCATCATCTCCTTGGCCTCGACCGTAAGAGTGGCATGAGGCACAAGACGCAGCCTTTCCTTAGGAATAAGCTTTCCTGTCATCCGGCACACTCCGTATGTCTTGTTTTCGATGCGGACGAGGGCAGCCTCAAGATTCTGTATGAACTTGTACTGTCTCTGGGCCAGCTGACCGGCCTCTTCCTTGGAAAGGGTGGAGGCACCTTCCTCCATTACCTTGAATGTCGGGGATGTATCTTCTATATCGTTACTGGAATCGTGAGTAACCACATCCCTCAAAGTCTTGTATTCCTTCTTTGCCTTTTCAAGCATATCCAGAATGATGGCTTTGAACTCCTGGAGTTCTTCGTCGCTGTAGCGGACCTTGGTCTCGGTTCCGTTCACTTTCGTTTCCTCTGACATAATACTATCGATTAAATTTTATTTGTTTCTTGAAACGCCTATAAGAATGGTCCCCTCGCCCCACTCCACTTCGGAGGCGCCCTCCGGAGCCGGGAGGGGAAGGACCTCTATGCTTTCCGCGAGGGTCTGCGCCGAAACATATCCGGCAAAACCGTCCAGGGCCGAAGCTATCTCATCCCCGGCATCCCCGTCCGCGAAAATACGTACTCCGATCTTGTCCGTAACGTCGAAGCCGCTGCTCTTGCGCAGGTTCTGGATCCTGTTGATGAGTTCGCGGGCCACTCCCTCTTTCTTCAACTCGTCGGTCACGGTGATGTCGAGGGCTACCGTCAGCGGCCCGTCCGAAGCGACGAGCCATCCGGGCATATCCTCTGACGTGATCTCGTAATCCCCTTTCGACAGAGCCACGTCTCCCGAGGCAAGATGCAGCACATACTGCTCCCCTGAAACCTCTGTCGCCTGTATCGCGGAGATTTCCTCCTGGGACAGGGTTCCGAATGCGGCGGCGATCTCCTTCATCTGCCTGCCGTAGGCCTTGCCGAGGGTCTTGAAGTTCGGTTTTATCTTTTTGGTTATCAGACCGGCAGTGTCATGAATAAATTCTGCATCTTTTACATTGACCTCCCCGAGAAGCAGCTGTTTCACTTTTTCGAGCTGTTCCCTGACCCTGTCGTCGAGAACCGGAATCATGATCTTCGACAGCGGCTGACGCACCTTTATATTTACTTTCCTCCGGAGGGCCAGCACCATCGAAGATGCCCTCTGCGCAAGTTCCATCCTCTCCTCCAGATCCTTGTCTATCACCGAAGCGTCATACTCCGGCATCAGCTCATAATGTACGGATTCGGCCTGCGGAACCAAGTCGAGATACATCTGTTCCATGAAAAACGGGGCTATCGGGGCCGCCAACTGTGCCACGGAGACAAGCGCACGGTACAAAGTCTGGTAGGCGGACAACTTGTCTTCATCCATTGTCCCTCCCCAGAAACGCTTGCGGCCGAGACGCACGTACCAGTTGCTCAGATGGTCACAGACAAAGGTCTGGATCAGCCGGCCCGCCGAGGTAATGTCGTAGTCTTCGTATGCGGCCTTCACGTCTTTCACAAGCGAATTCAGGAGGGAAATGATCCATCTGTCGAGTTCGGGCCTGCGGGAAATCTCCACAGGGGACGAAGCCGGGTCGAACCCGTCTATGTTCGCATAAAGGGCGAAGAAAGAATATGTATTGTAAAGGGTTCCGAAGAATTTCCTCCTGATTTCATCCACTCCGGACTCGTCGAATTTCAAGTTGTCCCAAGGCTGGGAATTGGTAAGCATGTACCACCTCAGGGCATCAGGGCCGAACTTGTCGAGGACAGAGAACGGATCCACCGCGTTCCCGAGACGCTTGCTCATCTTGTTTCCGTCCTTGTCCAGCACGAGGCCGTTCGAAATCACGGTCCTGAACGCACACTTGTCGCTTACCATAGTATTTATGGCATGCAGGGTATAAAACCAGCCCCTCGTCTGGTCCACGCCTTCCGCGATAAAGTCGGCCGTGCAGCCGAACCTTGGAGAGCCGAGATTCCTCAACCCTTCCTGGGCATACGGCATGGCGCCGGAATCGAACCACACGTCTATCAGATCGGTCTCTCTGACCATCTTCTTTCCCGAAGCGGAGACCAGGCATATCTGATCCACATACGGACGGTGCAGGTCTATCCTGTCATAATTCGTCTTGGACATGTCTTCCGGATCGAAACCTTTGTCCTTCAACGGATTCGAAGTCATGAATCCAGCCTTTACCGAAGCCTCTATCTCGGAATACAGCTCTTTCAGCGAACCTATGCACTTCTCTTCCTTCCCGTCTTCCGTCCTCCATATCGGAAGCGGAGTGCCCCAGTAGCGGCTGCGGGAAAGATTCCAGTCCTGGATGTTCTCGAGCCATTTCCCGAAGCGGCCGGAACCGGTAGACTCGGGTTTCCATGTCACGGTATTGTTCAGCTCTATCATCCTGTCCCTCACGGCAGTAGTCTTGATAAACCAAGAGTTCAAAGGATAATACAGCACCGGTTTGTCTGTCCTCCAGCAGTGCGGGTACGTATGGACGTGCTTCTCTATCTTGAATGCCTTTCCCTGCTGCTTCATCATAACGCACAGGTCGACATCGAGCGTCGGGGCGTCCGGAGCCAGAGAAGAGTCGTACGCATTCTTCACATACCTTCCGGCGAACTCCCTGTAGTCTTCCGAGACATTGGCCTTCACATACTCCGGATCCAGATCCTCCAGGCGGTAGAAACGTCCCTGACGGTCCACCTGGGCCTGACGGTCGCCGTTTCTGTCGACCACCATAAGAGGAGGTACGCCTGCGGCTTTCGCCACCCTGTCATCGTCGGCACCGAATGTCGGTGCAATATGGACGATGCCCGTCGTCCCGGCATCGGTAGTGACATAGTCCCCCGGGATGACACGGAACGCTCCAGGCCCCGGATTGAACCACGGGATAAGCTGCCTGTAGGAAATCCCCACGAGTTCGGAACCCTTGAATTTGCCGTCCAAAACCCTGTAAGGCACGAGTTTGTCACCCGGCCTGTAGTCCTCGAGGGCGACATCGGCGGCTTTCGGGTTGAAATGTTCATGCAGAAGCGCTTCCGCGACTATATATATGGCCGGCCGGCCGGAATATGGGTTGAAAGACAACACCCTGACATAATCGATGTTCGGCCCCACGCAAAGTGCCGTATTGGACGGCAGGGTCCACGGAGTCGTGGTCCACGCTATGAAGCACACCGGCACGTCCTCCTCTCCGTAAAGGAATTCGGAAGCCCCGTTCCTGACCACTTCGAACTGCACTACGGCCGTAGTATCCTTCACGTCCCTGTAGCACCCCGGCTGGTTCAGTTCATGCGAACTCAGCCCGGTTCCGGCAGCCGGAGAATACGGCTGTATCGAATAGCCCTTGTAAAGCAGCCCCTTTCCGTAAATATCCTTCAGGAGATACCACAGAGTCTCGATGTATCTGTTGTCATACGTTATATACGGGTCATCCATATCCACCCAATAGCCGATCCTGTCGGTAAGGTTCATCCACTCCTTCGTGTATTTCATCACCTCTTTCCGGCAGGCTGCATTATAGTCCTCGACGCTGATTTTCGTGCCGATATCCTCTTTGGTGATCCCGAGCATCTTCTCCACGCCGAGCTCCACAGGCAGGCCGTGGGTATCCCAACCCGCCCGTCTGTTCACCCTGTACCCGCTCTGGGTCTTGTAACGGCAGACGGCGTCCTTGATGGAACGGGCCATCACATGGTGGATTCCCGGCATCCCGTTGGCCGAAGGCGGGCCCTCGAAGAACACGAATTCCGGCGCTCCCTCCCTCACTTCCAGAGACTTCTCGAACGCATGGTTCTTCTTCCACCTCTCCAGTACCGCATTGCCCGTGGCCACCAGATCCAGTCCTTTATATTCCTTGAATTTCATATTGTCCCTATTTTGATTAATTTTGCATCGGCATTCCTTTGCCCTTAAAATCACGAACCTGCAAATATAGGAAAAAAAATGAATATTCTTGATATCGTACTACTGGTCTGCCTCATCCCGGCCGTCATACAGGGTCTGAGGAAAGGCTTCATCGCCCAGGCCGTGGCCATCATTTCGATAGTTCTCGGCGGCTGGCTTGCATATAGGTTTTCTTCCGTCGTGACAGGATGGCTCGGACAATGGACCGAGACTTCGGGACCTGCGCTCGAGGTCATATCCTTCATTCTGATCTTCGCGATAGTCGTCACCCTGCTTTTCCTGCTCGGCAAAGTCCTCGAGGCCAGCATAAAGATCATTCTTTTAGGATGGCTCAACAAACTCCTCGGCCTCATTTTCTCGCTGTTCAAGTACGCCCTTATCATAGGCCTGCTGATCATCCTCTTCGATTCGGTCAACGCCAGATTCGGGTTCGTCCCGGACAGCTATCTGGACTCGTCGTTCATGTACAGCGGATTCCGCAAGCTGACATACGCGATATTCCCGTACCTGAAAAGCCTTTTTATGAAAATATAGAAGTCCGCCGGAGCCGGACAATGTCAACAGCAGCAGAAATGGCAAAGATAATTTCAATAGAAACGTCGACGGATCTCTGTTCCGTCGCCCTGTCGGACAATGACAGGCTTCTCGCATACAGGGAAAGCCGTACGCCTCGCGCACACGCGTCCCTGACAGGGCTGTTCATAAAGGAAATGCTTGATGAACAAGGGCTTGCAGTCTCCGACTGCGATGCCGTATGCGTAAGCAAGGGCCCCGGTTCATACACAGGACTGCGCGTCGGCGTGTCTACCGCAAAGGGACTGAGTTTCGGAGGAAGGATACCGCTTCTGGCTGTCGGCACCCTCGACGTTTTAGTGTGGCAGGCCATCGACGAAAAACTGCTCCCTGAGAACTGCAAGTACATAATCCCCGTAATCGATGCCCGCAGGATGGAGGCATATACGGCCGTCTTCACTTCCGACGGCAGACAGGTCAGGGAAACGGCCCCGGAGATATTTACGCCGGAAAGCTTCATCCGGTACATCTCGGAGGGCCCCGTACTTTTCATCGGAGATGCCGCGGAAAAATGCTCGGAAGTCATCCCTGGCGGCAATGCCGTTTTCTGCCAGTGCCACCCCAAGGCCTCGTCGATGATCGCTCCGGCCCTGAGCGCCTATAACGAAAAAAGATTCGAAGACGTAGCGTACTTCGAACCTTTCTATCTCAAGGAATTTGTTGCAACCGTCAGCAAAAAAGGGTTCGGGCCGGTGTAACCTCAGGCAGATTTGCATTTACCTGACTTCTGTTTTCATTTTTCCGGAAAATTCCAAGGTGCCGCCGTTCAGGATGGCTTTGACGGGGATGAACGGGCGGTCGAGGAGTTTGCCATTGAATCTGACGACAGGCAGGCAGGCGTTGCGTGCCGGGTCATCGGCTATGACCGTAAGGGATTTCCCTCCTCCGAGATCAAGGACAGCCTTCCGGAACAGGGGAATCCCGATTGCGTACTCTCCCGAAGCAGGGGTCAGCGGATAGAATCCGAGGGCGCTGAAAAGATACCAGGCAGACATCTGTCCGAGATCGTCGTTGCCGGAAAGCCCGTCCGGAGAATTCCGGTAATTGTCACGGATGATTTTCCTTACCCTCTCCTGCGTCTTGTCCAGCCTGCCGCAACAATCATACAGATAGGCATAGTGATGTCCCGGTTCGTTGTCGTGCCTGTAATGCCCGCATTCGAAATTTTCATCGAGGGCCTTTATGAAATTCTCATTGCCGCCCATAAGTCCGGCCAGACCTGCGGCATCGTGCATCACGCAGAAGCGGTAAGTCCAGTTGGCACCTTCGGTGAATCCGGCATCCTCATCATCCCAGACTCCGTCGCTCCTTTTGGCCTGGAAAAATCCGGTAGCCGGGTTGTACAGGTTTCTGTAATTCTGCGCCCTCTCCGTCAGTATCCGGCAGTCCTCCTCCTTGCCGAGGGCTTCCGCCATTCTGGATATGCAGTAATCATCCAGTGCGAATTCAAGGGTTCTCGCCACGGATTCGTCAGTCTTGTCCGAAGCCACATATCCGAGTGAGATATAGTTCGAGAGCCCTCCGCGGGCCTCGTAGCACCCTGTCCAGAAATCCCGGTCTCCCCATCTGTAATGGAGATCCTTGTCCGGCGGAGTAAATGCGTCCTTGCGTATGGCCTCGTATGCGGTTTCCACATCGTAGTCCCGGAAGCCGTTTACATACGCGTCGGAAATCACGGCATCCGCATGGGTTCCGATCATAATATTGGTAAATGACGGATTCGGCCATTTAGGGATCCAGCCCGACTCATTGTACATATTGACAAGCGACTGGATCATCCCGCCGACTCTCTGCGGCTGAGTCAGCAGAAGCCACGGGTGCTGGGCCCTGAATGTGTCCCACAGAGAATAGGCCGAATAGGAAATGCCTTCATGAATACCGTCATCGAACGGGCTGTAGTAACGTCCGTATTCCGAGAATTCCCGAGGGAACTGCAATGTCTTGAAAAATGCAGTATAAAACACTGCCAGATCATCATCTGAAGCTCCGGAAATACGGATTTTTCCGAGATTTTCATCCCATATCCTTTTCGATTCTGCCTTTATCCCGTCGAATGACAGGTTTTCCGGTATCTCCGCAGCCATATTTTCCTCCGCCTGCGCTGAACTGATAAATGAAGACCCTATCCTGACTTCCACGGTATCGGTGCCCTCACCGAAAACCACATAGCAGCCTGCTCCGGAGCCTTTTTCAAAAGTCTTCCCGCTTTCCCTCGTCTCCCCTCCGGCACCGTCCCGCGACCAGGTTCCGAAAGAAGCTATCGGCTCGGAGAAGCGGAGCGTATAGTGGCACCCGAAGTTATACAACGGAGGTCCGAGATGCGCATCCTGACGTTCCCGGTTCACTATCCGCACCGAATTGGCCAAAGTGTCTATATTCACTTCTCCTCCGGACTTTTCCCGTCCCGCCTCTATGAAAAGTATCGCCCTCTCCCCGGCAGGATAAACTATCCTGAACACCGAACATCGGGAGGTGGCGGTGAATTCCGTCGAAATCCGGTGTCCGCCGTCGAGGTAGGACAGGCTGTAACAATACGGTGTCGCCGTTTCCTGCGACCTGTCGAATTTCACTGCACGTGCTTCACGGCCGGTCTTCAGACTGCCGGCCTGTGGCATCAAGGTGAAAAATCCGTAGTCCCCCATCCAGACAGCAGGCTGATGCGTTCCCATAAAACCGATCAGCGTGGAGTCATCATAGTGGTACATCGTTCTGGAAATCCCGTTCTGCCGTGTCGCGGCACACCACTGCGTCATACCGAAAGGCACCCCGACAGCAGGAACCGTTCCCCCGTATTCCGTAGGATGCTTCCCGGTGCTGCCAATCAGCATATTGACATAGTCGGACGGGGATTTGTCCCTGCCTCCGGCAAACAGTCCGGAAGAAAGGCAGGACAGGACAGCTATGAAAAAAAACAGTTTCATAATCTTTCGGAATCAGAAAACGATTTCCAAGATATCATAAATTTCCAACGTATGCAAAGTCAGGCAGGCACAACCGTCCCTGTACGAGAAACTGCATTCCCGGCCATACGGCTGCAGGAGGATTTTCTCCGGCTTTTCGGGACATCTGACCCTGATTTCCAACGGGCCTTCCGGCCGGATGCTGTCGATCAGTTCCGCATCGCGGTGGTTTCCGGAAACATTGACCAGATGCACCATCATTCTGCCGTCTTTCCTGCCCACCGACACGTCCACGAAAGAATCCCCTTCGATTTCCGCAACTGGATTCGGGAACAGTTCCCGGACAATGGCTTTCATTTTCCCTCGTATGGCAGGATCGCGGTCCCGGTCATACCGTTCGGATATGCTGTCGGGCCAGAAGCCTATCATGCCGTCCCGGAACGCGACAGTCCCGGTTTTTCCGGAGAACGGCAGACCCGCTGCCCGAGAAATGCCGCGGCACATTTTTTCTCCTATGACAAGGAGGCTTCCGCCTTTTGAGGCATAATTTACGAGATCATCGATGAATACGGAAGACAAGGTGTCGCATTCCGGAACAACGACCATCGGGAAACGGCCCATCACAGGGGCCAGCGCGCCTTCCCCCAAAACATCCACACTGTAATGGCTGTCCAGAAGGCACTGCAATATCCCCGGGGCTTTCCCCTTGTAGTCGGGATAAAGCCAGGAGGGATC
Source organism: uncultured Bacteroidales bacterium (assembly GCA_949295645.1). Classification (GTDB taxonomy): domain Bacteria; phylum Bacteroidota; class Bacteroidia; order Bacteroidales; family UBA932; genus Cryptobacteroides. The sequence goes on from CASFLY010000118.1 coordinate 19,022, forward strand.
TTCCGGCGAATTATAGTGTCTGTAATCGAATGTGGAAAGCAGCAGCGCCACCTGCGGAATCTGCGAAGAATGATGGCAATAAGGCTGCCGTTTTCTGACGAAATCCGCCACTTCCCGCATCGTTTCCAGCTGCTCCGATTTTACCGAGCCGTCCCTGTTCTGCATGAAATAGACCTGGATGCCGCCTCCAAGGGCTATGGCCACGGAAGCTTCCCTTTGCAACTGTATGGCAGGCTTCTGGTCTTTGGGGCCGTTGTCGAAAGTGAAACTCCAGGCCATCAGATCCCAGGGCATTCCCTGGGAAGCAAGGTACCTTCCGGCAATCCTCGCCGAGTTCACGCTGTTTTTCGGGGCATAGTCCCCCGAAAGGAAATCGACGGCAGCGGACACGGGTTCGGACATATGGTGGGAAAAGGCCCAGTTACTGCATATCTGTAAACCCGGGTATTCGGATTTTACGCCGGAAAGGTAATGTCTGACGTACTGTTTGAATGCGTCCCGGTGGAACTGTTTCCATTCGAACCATCCGGGATCCGCTTCGCAGCGCGGGACGGAAAGGATGCCGGTGGCCTCCTTGAACATCTTCACGGCGCGGTCTCCGTAATCCGGTGCCGTACCCCAGCATTCCCCGTCGACCCAGACACCGTCCACTCCGTATTTCCCCGCCAGTTCCTTCAGTTGCGGTATCATAAGAGAGTCGCAGTACGGACCGAAAACGGAAGTTATCTTGTCGCTTCTTTTGCCGTCCCTGTCCACTATCGCCCACTCCGGATGCAGTTCACAGGCCCTGCCGTCCCACACGCCGGAATAGTGCATATACAGGGCTACGCCGTTTTCAGCCGTGACCCTCCTCCAGGTTTTCAGGGGATCCCCGATGATGCCCGGAGCCCGGTTGCCGACTTCGGTAGGATAGCTCGAATAGCCCGGATGTCCCTTGCAGTCGATCTGGATGAAGTCCGGATTCACCGTATCTATGACATCCTGAATCATCTTCCCGGTCGTGTTCTTTCCTATTTCAGTGCAGTCGGGCCCTGCATGGAAGTCGAAATGGATTCCGAGAAAGCTGTCCTCCCTTTTAAGCCGGGGCTTTTCATCCTTGTCCCCGCCGGAAGCCGGATATGCCGTCAGAAAACCGGCGGCAAGCAGGACCGTCACAAACAAATGTCTCATAATCAGCCGTTTTTATTATCCTTGCCCAGATATTCCAGCATCTTTATCCTCCGCTGCCTCAGATTATAGATGTCGTTATCGTAGCGGTCGAAATCGAGGACGGTTTCTGCCGCGAACTCCCGTGCTTTGGCAGGGTCTTTTTCTTCTATCATTTTCAGGAGGGTATAATCGTTTATCCCGTCTCTCATAGCTTCAAGACGCAAGGAAGAATGGACTTTCCCGCAGTCCGGATATATTATCCAGCAGTCTCCCGCGGGACTGTTCCCCCAATCGATGTTTTCTCCGTATATCCTGTCGTTTCTCCAGGAGTTCAGGCCCCAGTGCAGATACCCCCTGACGCCGTAGCGGTAATTTATCCAGTGCAGGATCCTCGTCTGAATGAGGGGCTGCTCTATGAACCGGTTGGCATAGTTCCCGAGAGGTTCCATACAAGTGTAGAACCACACTTCCCTGCCGTCGGCTATCATCTCTTCATACAGACCGTCCCACTGCAGATGGAGCCTGTCCAGAATGCAGACAGGGACATCTATCTTCCGGGCAATCCGCGGCGTCCTGTGCAGTGCGTCTATGATCTTCAGGTCAGGGGCAAGTCCCTTTATATAATCCGCGATTTTCAGATACGTGTCTTCATACTCCCCGTCAGCCGGTTCGTCGGCAAGATATTGAAGGTATATGTCGCTCCAGCCCTTTTCTTTCAGATGGGTGTCCAGCGCCGGGATGAACTGGTTCAGGAAATTCCTGGCCTCGGGGGAATCGAAAGGGAGAATGTTCATTACAGTGTCCCTGCCTGAAACCTGCGGGACCATTATGCCCGGGTGGCTGTACCAGCCGGGGGTGAGCCTTTGTCCGAGATGATAGCCTGTAATGAGTTTCAGCCCGCCCTCTTCCATATAGAATTCGACCGATTCGTCGAAATGCCGGAAGTTGAAGTCGTACAACGGCAATCCGTCTTCTGTCTCTCCGCAGATGCTCCAGTTCCCGTCCTGCAGAGGGAACACCCTGTAGACATTCTGCCCGTAGTCGCGCATCCTGTTGGCTATGGCCTTGTTCAGCTCCCAGTATTTGTCGGAATAAAGTGGGAAAAGCTCTCCGCCGTTCATTCTCCTGAGTTCCTGCGGATAAGGATTTATCCAGTTGTCGACATAAAGGGTCTGTTCCCGGAGGGTGACGTCGCAGACTTTGGCGGCTACTTCCTTGACCATCCTGAACTTCCTGCCTCCGGCGGAACCTGTAACGGCGATTCTTGCGGTATAGATTCCGGCTTCGGCTCCGTCAGGTATGCGATAGCCGATCCAGAGCGGCTGGTTGGACAAGGCATCCGCATCCACAGTCTCCGTTTCCCATAACGGGTCGGGATAGTAGCCGGAAACGCTCGTAAGACGTTTGTCTGACGGATCGGCCGACATAAATCTTTCAGGGACATATACATACCCGACAAATGCCTTCAGCGAAGGTTCGATGACACAGCCGTCTTTTTCAAGGACACCGGCATCGAAAGACAGACCTTTCACGGGGACGGGACTCCTGAACACAAGTTGGAAAGTTGCTGTCTCCCCTCTCGCAACGGCTATCGTATCCGGAGTTTCTTCGAAATAGAGCTGTTCCTTGAAGACTTTTTTCAGAGGGTCCACCTGTATGAGGCTTCGCGCATTCTTCGGATTCTCCGCACAGGAAACCGTCAATACGGCAACAAAAAGACAGCAGGCAAAGGACTTTACCGTAGTTTTCATATTATGTTTGTGTTATGTTATGTCATTCGCAGAGTGCGTCCAACAGCATTTTACGTCTTTCCCTGAAAGCCGGGATGCGGCTGTCGTATGAATTGAAATCCATAACGGTACCTTCCGCAAGCTGTTGCGCCTTTTCGGGGTTTTTCGTTTCGAGAAGCCGGAGCAGTCCGTAATCGTCGATACCGTCCCGCATCGCTTCATAGCGTATGGAACTGAGGACCTTGTTGTAGGCAGGGTAAATGATCCAGCTGTCCCCCGCAGGGGTCCCTCCCCAGTCTATCCGTGCGTGTTCCCAGTCGAGTGTCCGCCAGGAGTCGAGACCCCAGTGCAGATAGCCGGTAAGGCCGTATCTGTAGTTTATCCAGTGCAGGATCCGGGTCTGGATCAGCGGCTGTTCGATAAATCTGTTGGCATAGTCCCCCACCGGTTCCATACAGGTGTAGAACCATAGTTCCTTCCCTGCGTCCTGCTGCGACTTGTAGAAAGACCAGTCGGTGTCGAGCCTGTCGAGCAGAGGGGCTATGGCGTCGATATTTTCGCAGACTTCCTTCGTCGAATGATTCGCTTCGAGGATTTTCATTTCGGGGACGAGGGTTTTCAGATAAGAGGCGATCTGATTGTAGGTTTCCGCGCTTTCCTGAGTCCCGGGCTCGTCTCCGATGTGCTGCCAGTAGATTCGGTCCCAGCCTTTTTCTTTCAGATGGCTGTACAGGGCAGGAAAGAACTGGTCGAGGAAATTCTTTGCAGTCCCGTCGAATTCTATCGCCACGGACGGACTGTAAGGCACCTGAACCCCGAATGCGTCGTACCATCCGCCGAGACGGTAGGCAATGTGCTGGCCGATAATCCTTTTGGCCTTCCCCTCATTTACCATGATCTCCACTCTCCTGTCGAATTCGGAAAAGTCGAAAGTGAACCTGGTAGAGGGATTCGAATATCCGGAGCCGTCCTTGGAGAAGATACAGTCGTTTATCGGCTGCACCATGAACACGTTCTGCCCGTAGTCGGCAGCTTTTCTGACCTCGAGTGACAGAAGATCCCAGTAGCGCTGTCCGGTCGGGGTCTCGCCGCCGTTCAGATAGTCGAGATGGCCGTTGATCCAATGATAGATAAGGAGGGACTGCTCCGGCAAGCACACCGGATAGATTTCTGCCGAAACCGTTTTCCTTATAAGAAAATCCTGGCCGTTCTTTTTTCCGGTAATCCTTATCTCTGCAGAATATGAACCGGCCTGCGCATCGTCAGGAATGTCGTAACTGATCCACACCGGCAGGTTCTCGGACGGCCGGGCATCTCTCGGTCCGTCTTCGATAAGGGGATCCGGGTAATATCCGGTAGCCGACACGATCTTGTCCTTCGACGGAAGCGGGGAATAGGATTCCGGGTCGACGCCCACGTACCCGACAAAGGCCGTGAAACCGGGATCGATGGAGGTGCTGCCGTCAGAAAGAGGCTCTGCTTCAATGCGCACTTCAGTCAGCGGATAGCTGCTGCGGAGGACGAACTGATAGGATACGGTTTCGCCTTTGGCCGCAAGGGCCGGTTCTTCGGATTCGGTGAATGTTTTCTGATCCGGCAGGATCTTGTCGAGCGGATCCACCTGTGTGCAGATGATGGTGGCCCCGATAGTCTCGCGCTCATCGTCCGCGGCAGGGTTTCCGTTGCCGCCGTCCGGTCCCGGTTCCGGTTCAGCCATGCCGCAGGAGCAAAGGGCTGCTGTCAGTAAAAGCAGGAAAGATGTCTTGAGTGTCTGCTTCATATAAAATCAAGAATAATGTAAAGGGAAACGGCCCGTGCTGCGGCAGGTGGCCGGGTGCAGGCCGTTTCCAATGAATATGTCAGGCTAAAAGTCTTTTTGAATTATCAATAGACAGGGACTGAGCCGAGGGCGGCGATGGTGTCGGCGTCGAGGGCTTCGCCCCAGATGGTGATTTGGGCTACATCAATCTGAGTGCTCATTCCACCTATCCAGTTGCCGTCCGTGAAAAACACTACACCTTCAGGCTCCAAAGCAAATTCCATATCCAGCTGGGCATAATCCGCCACGTTCCCATTCAATATATATTCCCCGTCAACGTATCCATTCCAGAACACGCCGCACTTTGCAGAAAGAATGATTCTGTGCCATGAATTTGAGCCGATCGTGTATGCCACTCCATTCATTTCTCCGTTATAAGTCAGTGTTGAATGGCCTGTCCCTTCGTCATCTCCGGAAAGCGCCAGACGGGCAACGGACCCTTTTGTCATAGAAAAATCTGTGCAAATCAACGGATTCCATCCGGCAGCTGCGACTTTGATGTCCATCATTATGGTGTATTCATTAACCTTAACGTGAGTTCGATGAATATATATTAGTTATTAACACATTGATTATTAGGAAAATAGCGAAAGTTTTTGTATATTTGAATAAGACAATAAACATCAAAACAACAAAAACAATCGCTATGATGATCACCGAGGACGAAA
>CASFLY010000119.1 GCA_949295645.1 uncultured Bacteroidales bacterium
AACACGGGCACAGTGATGGTCAAGGGTATAGAGCCTTTGAAAAGCGATGTCCTGAACTATGATGAAGTGCTGGCGAACTACAAGAAGGTGCTTCACGAAGTGGCCCGCGTGTACAACGAGGCGATGAACATTATCCACTATATGCACGACAAATACGACTATGAGAGGTCCCAGATGGCATTCATTGACACGAATCCGTCCATCAACCTCGCATACGGAGTGGCCGGAATGTCCATAGCGGCGGATTCGCTTTCCGCCATAAAATACGCAAAGGTGACTGCCCACCGCAATGAGGACGGACTTACGGACAGTTTCAATATCGAAGGGGAATACCCTTGCTTCGGCAACGACGATGACCGTGTGGACAACATCGCGAAGGAACTTATCCACTACTTCAACGGAGAACTCTCCAAACTGCCTGTCTACAAGAACGCCCAGCCGACCCTTTCCATCCTTACGATCACTTCAAACGTAATGTACGGGAAAAAGACCGGGGCGACTCCTGACGGAAGGCTCAAGGGAGTGGCTTTCGCACCTGGGGCGAACCCTATGCACGGACGCGACTGCCATGGTGCCATAGCATCGCTGAGTTCGGTTTCCAAACTCGACTATCACGACGCGATGGACGGCATCAGCAACACATTCTCCATTGTGCCGAAATCATTGGGTCCTACCGCCGAGGCGAAAATAGAAAATCTTGTAACCATGATGGACGGGTATTTTACCAAGGGGGCACACCACCTGAACGTGAATGTCCTGAACAGGGAAATGCTCGAGGATGCAATGGAACATCCGGAAAAATATCCGCAGCTGACCATCAGAGTGTCCGGCTATGCCGTGAATTTCGTGAAGCTGAGCCGTGAGCATCAGCTGGAGGTAATAGCCCGTACATTCCACAACAGCCTGTAATGAAACTGAAAATCCATTCTTACGAAAGCATGGGGACTTACGACGGGCCGGGGCTTCGGCTCGTCGTTTTTCTGCAGGGATGCCCCTTCAGATGTCTGTACTGCGCAAATCCGGACACTATCCCCTCTGAGGGAGGGACAGAGACCGACCCCGAAGAAATCGTGAAGATGGCCATAAGCCAGAAACCGTTTTTCGGGAAAAAGGGAGGAGTGACATTTTCCGGAGGGGAACCGACGGTACAGGCCAAAGCCCTTGTCCCCTTGGTCAGGAAGCTGCATGACAACGGGATAAATGTCTGCATCGACACCAACGGTGGAATCTGGAACCGGCACGTCGAGGAACTGTTCGGCATCGCAGACCTGATCCTTCTGGATGTAAAACAGTTCGATGCAGCCAAACATCTCAGCCTGACCGGACGGCCCAACACCAGGACGCTGGAAACCGCCCGATGGCTTGAAGAGCACGGCAGGCCGTTCTGGCTCAGATACGTACTCGTGCCGGGGATAAGCGATGCCGAAGAAGACATACGTGCTCTCGGAGAACATTTCGGGAGCAGGCGTCCGGCAGGGTACAATCCGGACGGAACCGGACCAGGCCAGGGCTACAGGATGCTGCAACGGGTGGAAATACTCCCCTACCATACCCTCGGGGTCAGCAAATACGAGTCTCTCGGACAGGAATACCTGCTGAAGGATGTCCCGCTGAACACTCCGGAACAGCTCGACAGGGCAAAAAGGCTGTTCGACGAATACTTCGACTGCGCCATACTGAACTGAGGCGACGTTTTTTCACGCAGAAAGGGAATCTTCCGCCAATAATTCTTATTTTTGGCCCCAAAACCGCATAATTATGAAAAATGTAGCGCTGATACTTTCAAGCGGAGGACCGAGAGGCTTCGCCTATATCGGAGCCATAGAAGAACTCGAGGCCCGGGGTTACAGGATCACTTCGATAGCCGGTACGTCCATCGGCTCCCTGATAGGAGGGATGTATGCTGCCGGGAAACTGCCGGAGGTCAGGGATTTCCTTTTTTCCCTCAACGGCTGGAAAGTCTTCGGCCTGATGGATCTGTCCATAAGCACGAACCATCTGGTCAAGGGAGACAAGGTCATCGAAGCCCTTCGGGAGATTGTCCCGGAAGTGAATATCGAAGACCTGAAGATTCCGTACAAGGCTGTCGCGACGGACCTTTACACCGGCGAGGAAATAATCTTCGACAAAGGAAGCCTGTTCCAGGCAATAAGGGCATCCATATCCATCCCGTCTCTCTTCCGCCCGGTAAAATACGGACTGCGGACACTTATCGACGGAGGAATCGCCAACACGATGCCGCTAAACAGGGTGGACCGGACGGAAGGCGACATAACGGTAGCCTTCAATGTAAACGACATCGACGTGGACGCCATCAGGCAGATTATAATAAATGAAGCCGATGCCGCAGCAAAGAAAGAGCAGGCGGTCACGGAAAGAAGAGCCCAGGGAAAAGCCGTCATGGACTCCGTTATGCACAACGACAGTATGACGGTCGGAGAGAAAATCAGGCTTGCGGCGATGCACGGACACAGGATATTCCAGGAACTGACCGCAAAGGAAGACCGTCCCCAGAAAAGCTTCGACCCGGATGCAAACTATTTCACGATTCTTTCGAGGACATTCGACCTGATGAACCACTGGAACACGGAATATATGATAAAGCTGTGTCCGCCGGACGTACTCGTCAATATGCCGTTCGACGCTTTCGGGGCCATAGCGGACTACGGACGCGCAAAGGAAATCAGCGAAGTCGGACGCGAACTGATGAAAGCGGCCCTCGACGACTATGAAGCCGGAAAGGGGAAAAGCCGGGAATAAACAGGAAAACACATGACAATTAAATAAACAATCACAGACAGAACCAGACACAATGACAGAGACGAAAAACACCTATCTTGCCTCGAAGCCGAGGTATGAGATTCTCGACGGGCTGCGGGGAGTGGCATCGGTAATAGTGGTATTGTTCCACGCATTCGAGACATATTCGGGCGGGGCGGCCTATCAGATCATCAACCACGGCTATCTGGCAGTGGATTTCTTTTTCGTTCTTTCGGGTTTCGTGGTGGGATACGCCTACGACGACAGATGGGACAAAATGACGACTTGGGGATTCTTCAAGAGAAGGCTTGTCCGGCTTCATCCTATGGTGATTATGGGCACCCTCATCGGGCTGTGCCTGTTCTATTTCGGGCAATGCGACGGATTTCCGCTGATAGCCGGCTCCGCCTGGTGGAAGGTGCTTTTAGTCTTTGTAATGGGCTGCCTGATGATCCCTTGCGGGCCTAAGATGGACTTGCGCGGCTGGGGAGAAACCAATCCGCTCAACGGGCCCAACTGGTCCCTTACCTACGAATATGTAGCCAACATCCTTTATGCCCTGATATTCCGGAGGCTGCCGAATATCCTGCTGATGCTGCTCGTGGCTATGGCCGGATTCTGCACCCTCGACCTCTGTCTGAACCTGAACGTGTTCGGGCTCCTGACAGAAAGCCGCGCATCGGTAATCTACACCCCGATAGGAGGCTGGAGCCTCACTTCAGAGCAGATTTACATCGGTTTTACCCGGCTGCTCTATCCGTTCCTCTGCGGCCTGCTGATATCCCGGCTCGGGAAATATGTCAAGGTGAGGGGAGGATTCTGGTGGTGCTCTCTCCTGCTGGCCGTAGCTTTGGCAATACCATGCGTAGGAGGCCCCGACAACATACTGAACGGCTTCTACAACGCGTTCTGCATCCTCATCATCTTCCCTGTCATAGTATCCATCGGAGCAGGCAGCGAAATCAGAGGCGGGAAGAGTTTCCGGATATGCTCTTTCCTCGGAGAACTCTCCTACCCGCTGTACATCACGCATTATCCGCTTATGTACGCACAGATGGAGTGGGCCTGGACCCATCCGGACGCTCCGGTCTTCGCGCACATTATGGTGTCGGTCGGTACGATAGCCCTGTCGCTGTTCATCGCGTGGGCCTGCCTGAAACTTTATGACCTGCCTGTCCGTACCTGGCTTCGTGACCATTGGCTGATGGCTAAGAAATAAAAGATATTGATTTTTTCCTATCTTTGCAGCCGCGAACATTGCCCGGCAGGGCATCCGAAAATTTTAGAAATTATGGAAAATACAGATCTCAACGAGCAGGAACGGAACAGGCGCGAAGCCTTGACAAAGCTCAGAGAATTAGGCATAGAACCTTATCCTGCAGCGCTTTATCCTGTAAATATCACAGCGCAGAAGATAAAAGACGAGTACGATCCCGAAAAAGGGAATCTGACCGATACCGTCATTGCCGGAAGGATAATGTCCCGCAGGATAATGGGTGCAGCCTCGTTCATCGAACTGCAGGATGAAACAGGCAGGATCCAGGTCTATATAAAAAGGGATGAAATCTGCCCGGGCGAGGACAAGACGATGTACAACACCGTGTTCAAGAAACTCCTCGACATAGGCGACATCATCGGCATCAGGGGCTTTGCTTTCATCACCCAGACCGGACAGCTTTCCGTGCACGCGAAGGAACTGACCCTGCTCAGCAAATCGCTCAGGGTGCTTCCGATAGTGAAGGAAAAGGACGGAGAGGTGTATGACGCGTTCTCTGATCCGGAGTTGAAATACAGGCAGAGATATGTGGATCTGATAGTCAACCCGCAGGTACGCCAGACTTTCGTAATGAGAAGCAAAATCATTTCCACGATGCGGGAGTACTTCAACGCCGCAGGCTGCTTAGAGGTGGAAACCCCTATCCTCCAGTCTATTCCGGGCGGTGCGACGGCAAGACCGTTCATCACGCATCACAATGCCTTGGACATAGACCTTTACCTCAGGATTGCCAACGAGCTCTATCTCAAGCGTCTGATAGTAGGAGGCTATTCCGGAGTCTATGAGTTCGCCAAGGATTTCCGCAACGAGGGGATGGACAAGACCCACAATCCGGAATTTACCTGCATGGAGATATATGTGGCCTACAAGGACTATGTCTGGATGATGGAATTCGTGGAGAAAATGCTGGAGAAAGTGGCTCTTACCCTACACGGCACCACGGAGGTGACCATCGGCGAGCAGAAGGTGGATTTCAAACCGCCTTACCGCCGCCTTCCGATGCTCGAGGCCATAAAGGAATACGCCGGAGTGGACATCGCCGGAATGGACGAGACGCAACTCCGCGAGACCTGTGCGAAACTTAACGTTCCTGTGACCCCGGAAATGGGTGAAGGGAAGCTGATCGACGCCATATTCGGAGAATACTGCGAAAGCCATCTCGTGCAGCCTACCTTCATCACGGACTACCCTGTTTCGATGTCTCCGCTGACCAAGAGGCACCGCAGCAACCCGGCTCTTACCGAGCGTTTCGAACTTTTCGTCTGCGGAAAGGAACTGGCCAACGCCTACAGCGAGCTGAACGACCCGATCGACCAGCTGGAAAGGTTCCAGGACCAGCTGAAGCAGCGTGAGCACGGCGACGACGAGGCCATGTACATCGATATGGACTTCGTCCGCGCCCTCGAATACGGTATGCCTCCGACATCGGGTATGGGTATGGGAATCGACCGTCTGACCATGTTCATGACGAACTCCCCTACCATCCAGGATGTCCTCTTCTTCCCGCAGATGCGCCCTAAGAAAGCCCAGGGACAAGACGCCGAAAAAAAGGAAGAATAATCATTTCTCATAGGCCGGACACCCTTTACTGTCATTTCGACCGACCGGAGGGAGTGGAGAAATCTGTTTTTGAAGTTTGTCTCCTTGAGGCCGGAATATTTGGTCATTTGAAAACTATTGTCCGAATTCCACGAAAATACACCCCAGCCGTTCGGGTAGGTAGTATTTCCCGATTCGGCGGCAACGCCGTAATATGCTCCGTCGGAATTATTGAAATAATATGTAGTCCAGAACCTGCTGCGATTATTCGTCCGGAATTCAGACGGAGTCTTTTCATACGCATCAATGAAAGCGTCTGTCACCTCCTTGCGGATCCTGTATTCATCTATATCAGGAGCAGCATCAGCCGCCATCCCATAATACCTGTTTGCTTTTCTTATCAGGTCTATATCCGTAATATTCTTTCGGCTTAAAATTGTAGAAGGACTGCCGATCTTTTTCAGATAAAGGACGAGGTCTCCCTTGTGCACCAGAAAAGGCAGTTCATCCGGTGCGGACAAGATGTTCTTGTACGCCTTATCAAAATCCTGTTCAAAGCCGCCCTGTCCATACAGGTACATCATGCCGATATAACCGTTTGGCACCTTTAAGTCCGGATATTCCTCGAATATCTTTCTTGCCTCATTATAAAGATGAGCCTTATAGTACAGAGCCCCTGCCTTGAGCCTGTTGTCCGCTTTCCACGATTTTTCATACAAGGCCGCCGCCTTGACGAAGTTTTTCGGAATATACGGCTGCAGGTCGCCGCTTTCGAGATGATCGGCGTATTCCCGGACGACATCAGGGCAATACACCCAGGCTCTGCCGGTATTGTCCTCCGCACCGGCCCTCAACGCTGCAGCAGCAGAAGCCGTATCTGCCTGATGATACAAGTTGTACATATACAGTTTGTATTTTGCAAACGGATAATACCCCCCCCCAGAAATCCAAATTAATTTTCGGTTTCATACCGGCAAACCGTTTCTAAAGCTTATATTTGCAGGGGAATCAAGTACAGGAGCATGCATCCGCAAAATTTATGAAAACAGAAACAGTCACATCCGCGCAGAATCCGAAGATAAAGGAACTGCTGGCACTGCAGGAAAAAGCGAAGGCAAGACGGGAGAAGGGGCTTTTCGTCGTGGAAGGGAGACGGGAAATCGGGCATTGCATCGGGGCGGGTTTCGATGTGAGAAGCATTTTCGTATGCCGGGACATAGTGCGGCAAAAGGAACTGGATGAAATTCTGAAAGACATTGCGGCGGCCTCCGTGTACGGCAAAACTGCAGCCCGGGGAAACGGCATCCCCGCCGGGCCGTCCGCTCCCAACATCATCGAGGTCCCGAAAGAACTTTATTGCAGAATCGCCTATCGGGAAGGTACTGAAGGCCTTATCGCGGAGGTCAGGCTCAGGGACAGAAAGCTGGATGACATAAAGCTGAAAGAAAAACCGCTCATAGCCGTGCTCGAATCTGTGGAAAAGCCCGGGAATCTCGGGGCGGTGCTGCGGAGCGCCGATGCCTGCGGAGCCGATGCCGTGATTGTCTGCGACCCGGCAACCGACATCTACAACCCTAACCTGATACGCTCCAGCATCGGGGCCGTCTTCACGGTACCGGTAGTCGCAGCAAATTCGGAAGAAACGATAAAATGGTTAAAAACCAATAATATACAAATACTTACAGCCCAATTGCAGGACTCCGCGCTCTACTACGACACGGATATGACCTGCGGTACGGCCATAGTCATGGGCACTGAAGCCACCGGGCTGACCAGCATCTGGAGGGAAAATGCAGACGCACATATCCGCATCCCCATGCTCGGCAGACTCGATTCGCTGAATGTCTCCGTCTCTGCAGCCATCCTTCTGTACGAAGCAGTGAGACAGCGCAGCATCCTTTGACTGCCTCAGCACAACCGGAACCATACGGACAAACACGAAAGACAATGAAAAAATTCGGACTGATCGGAAACCCCATTTCCACTTCGAAAAGCCCGGCACTTTTCGAGGCCGGCTATCACGGGAGATACGGATACGACCTCATAGAAAACAGCGACTTCGAGACTGCATACGCCGCCTTTCTGGACGGATACGACGGGATCAACGTCACGGCTCCGTTCAAATTGGACGCTTACAGGAAGGCCGACAGGAAATCCGCAATCTGCAAAATGACAGGGGCCGCCAACCTCCTGATAAAGGATAAAGGAGGGATAACGGCCTACAATACGGACTATTACGGCATCGTACTGTCGGTTTTGGACGCGGTTCTGCCGGAGGGCGGAGGATACGGCTACTTCACTGCACACTGCATTCAGGACAGCCTCCAGGCTCCGGATCCGGGCAGCATCCTCGACAGCGGCCCGCACCATGGAAATCCGGACAACAATGCCGCCGGTCGGAAAGTCCTGGCCGAATTCAGGTTCGATCCGCCTGAAGGGCTCGCGGCATCCTGTCACGGACACAGCCCCAGAGCCCTGGTGGCAGGATGCGGAGGGGCAGGAAGGGCGGCTGCCGTGGCTGCGGCATCGCTCGGCTACAGGACCACGCTGATGAACCGGTCAGTCGGAAAAGCGGAGAAAATCGCCTCTGAAATCCCGGAATACGGATTCTGCACAGCGGGAATCGGGGAGTTCCCGGAACTTTTCAGGGAGAGCGACCTTGTCATCTACACGATCCCGGGGAGCAT
>CASFLY010000120.1 GCA_949295645.1 uncultured Bacteroidales bacterium
AGTTTGTTTTGAACGAGAGCAAGGCGGACGCCCGACGAGGAAGGGAGTTTACTTCCGTAAATGACCGACCGAGGATGAAGTCCAACGCTGCTATCGCTCAAAAGAAACGAAAAGTGTTCGAAGTTTGTTTTGAACGAGAGCAAGGCGGACGCCCGACGAGGAAGGGAGTTTACTTCCGTAAATGACCGACCGAGGACGAAGTCCAACGCCGCTATCGCTCAAAAGAAACGAGAAATCGGGATGTAGCGCAGTTGGAAGCGCACTACGTTCGGGACGTAGGGGTCGGGCGTTCGAGTCGCCTCATCCCGACAAGACTCCTAAAATGCTGCGATATTGCATTTTAGGAGTCTTTTTTTTAGAATAGCCTGTCAAATACGTGACAAGCAATAGAAATACCGCATCAACGGAAATGACATCTGCTCCCGCAATCGTCAGAAAGTGAAGCGGGCCATAAGCTGAAGACGGTGGTTGGTGACCCAGTGCAGATGTTCCGAAGCCAGTCCGTTCGAAGCCGGCAAAGCCTTGTGTATCTCCAGCCCATCTCCGGCCGGCACTTCGAACTCCCTGTACTCGCCGTAACGGGCGCTCGTGACGTTCAGCTCCATGGCGATGGTGAATTTTCCGAAATTATAGGCTATGGTCGGAACGACCCTCCACATCGCATTCAGGTTCGAAAAACCGTTCTTGCTGAAATAGAGATGTCCGGAATCGGTGTAGTTCCCTGAATCATCCGTAAAATCCGTCACAAGAGGCTCCGCCGTACCGAGATTCTTCACATAGCCTCCCATCAGCATTACCTGCCATTTTTTACCGTAGGAAACAGATGCCCAGGTAGAAGACGCACGCAACGGGACATATTCGAAATGTCCGTCATATTCGGTCAGGGCATCGGCAGGTCCCATATATGAAATACCGTAGCCGCTCATCAGATTCATATGCTCCCCGGCCTGGCTGAAAACGGTTTTGGCCTTCGCCTCGAAAGTGCCCTTGCGGTACTGGAGATACAGATATGGAGAACAGGTGGTAATCCTGTCGGACACCCTGACTGTCCGGGACAAAAACTGTCCGGCAGCCTCGTCCTTGTATATCTCTGTCCCGAGACACCTCGGCTTGATGCTCAGGACACTTACTCCTGCCTTGGCAAGAAAGCCGCCGGCCTTACAGGTCACGCCTATGTAACCTTCGGGGGTACAGGCATATTTGATATAGTCTGCGGAAGCCCCTGCCGGGCCTGCGGACTGATACTGCATCTGCCAGATTGCCCCGGCGGACAGGACGAAATGCTTCCCGAGGGAGGCATCCATCAGCACCTGCGGAGTCCGGCTGAACGGGTTGAACGGAGTACCGGTCTCCAGGGCGAGGACATGCGGCTGGTCTGCAGCCATGGGATGCCAGGCCTGGCCAAGCTTCAGGCTCACGGCAGCCTTGGACTCCCTCCCGAGATCCAGGCCGTCCCAGCCGATTGTCATATACGCCTGACGGAGGCGGAGCTGGGCAGTCCCGGAAACTCCGGTAATCCCGGCATAGAAATCCGTCTCCACCTTTGCTCCGAAACTCGTTCTCCCGACCTTATAGCCGCTGACGTCCACTCCCAGACGCGTAGTCAGGGCCAGAAAACGGAAAGAACTCCGGGCATTCAGATCCTGCGACCCGTCCTCGTTCATATCCACATCCTTGGGCAGGTAATAAAACAGGTCGCCGAGACTCGCCACACTCTCCCTTGTGTCGAATGCGAAGAAATTCCGGACGAACCCGTAGAACTGGAAATGGTTTTTCAGCTCGTCTTTCACGGCACTTCCCTTGGTTTCTGCATCGAGGGGCAGGACGGAGAGAGACAATATGGATAAAAACAGCAGGACGTTTCTTTTCATAATGGATAGTAAAATTTAATGAAACAGATCTCTCGACTGCGCTCGAGATGACTGGTGCGGATGTTGCCGTCTCCCAATTGTCAGAGGCAACTCCAAATTGTAGAGGCCTCCCGAAATTGTCAGATGCCGATGAAAATCAGCATCGCGTATCCCAGGGCGAAACCGATCACCCCGATAAGGATTCCCACCTTCGTCATATCCTTTGTCGTCACAAGACCTGTCGAATGGGCAAGGGCGTTGGGCGGAGTACTTATCGGGAAAAGCATGGCAAGAGACGTGGAAAGGGCTACACCCACCAACAGTGTCTTGAGACCGCCTGTTGCCAGCAGGGTATCCCCCATCCCGACCCCGACAGCACAGATAATCGGCACTATCAGATTCGCCGCTGCCGTGTTCGAAATGAAATTCGAAATGAAATAGCCTATGAAGCCAGACACGAGCACCACCGCCACAGGTGACCAGGAAGCGAAAGGAATCGAATTCACTATCCGGGAAGCCAGCCCGGTGTCCTGCAGGGCAAGACCGAGGGCAAAGCCTCCGGCCACCATCCAGAGTACGCTCCAGTTTATTTCTTTCAGATCCTCTTTCGTAATGACTCCCGTAACGCAGAATACCCCTACCGGGATCATCGCCACGACATTGGAATTTATGCCCGTCACCCTGTCCAGCATCCACAGGAGGATGGTCACGGCAAAAGTGATATAGACCACATACGTCCGCCACGTCTTTTCATGCGTGTTTTCTATCCTCAGTTCGATGGTTTTCTGCTTGAAAGGGAAGAAAAACAAAAGCAATCCCCAGGAAATCAGCAGCATGACTATCACATACGGCACCATCACGAGCATCCACTCACCGAAGCCGATACCCATATGGAGAGTGTCGTTTACATAACCGAGGGCTATCGCATTCGGAGGTGTGCCGATAGGGGTACCTATGCCCCCGAGGTTTGCGGCAATGGGGATGGACAAGGCCAGGGCGACCCGCCCCTTACCGTCGGGAGGCAGCATCCGCAGGACCGGTGCGAGGAAAGTCAGCATCATCGCGGCGGTAGCCGTGTTACTCATGAACATGGAAAACAGCCCGATGACCATAAGGAAACCGAGCAGTACGAATTCCGACTTTCTGCCGAAAGGTTTCAGCAATGCCTTGGCCAGCTGAACGTCAAGGCCTACCTTGGTCGTGGCGACGGCGAGGATGAAACCGCCGAGGAAAAGCATTATCACAGGGTCCGCAAATGTCCCGAGCAGTTCCCGGTAGCTTACGAACGTCCCCATGTCAGAACCGTCGGACGCCTGTCTGAGGAACCATACGCTGCTGTCGGATATGGTCAGAAGCATTATCACTATGGAAATCACGGATGTAGTCCAGGTAGGAATCACCTCGAACATCCACATCAGAGCGGTAAAGACAAAAATCGCTATCGTCCTCTGCTCTACTACCGTCAGTCCCTCCATGCCGTAAAATCCGGCAGGGACGAACCACAGAATCAATGTTGTCGCAATAATCAACGGAAGCAGGATACAAAGCTTCACATTGAATCTTTCAGAAGTGCCTGTCATCGGTTTCAATCGGGATTTATCAGATTACACCCTGCTCCAGCATAGCCGTAGCCACTTTCATGAATCCGGCGACGTTTGCGCCTTTGAGATAGTTGACATAGCCGTCCGGCTGCCTGCCGTACTGCACGCAGGAATGGTGTATATCCGACATTATCTGATGCAGTTTCCTGTCCACTTCCTCCGCACTCCAGCTGATATGCATGGCATTCTGGGTCATTTCCAGTCCGGAAGTGGCCACTCCTCCCGCATTCACGGCCTTGCCGGGGGCAAAAAGTATCCTTGCGCGCTGGAATTCCGCTATGGCTTCCGGTGTGCATCCCATGTTGGACACCTCCGCGCAGCACCAGGTGCCTCCCTCTATCAGTTCCCGGGCATCGTCTCCGTCCAGTTCGTTCTGATATGCACACGGCATGGCTATGTCGCATCTTATGCTCCAGGCCTTTTTGCCCGGATAGAATACCGCACTCGGGAATCTGTCCGCAAACGGGGCCACGACGTCATTGTTCGAACGTCTGAGCTCCAGCATATATGCTATTTTTTCCTCATTCATCCCTTCCGGGTCATAGATGGCCCCGTCAGGACCGGAAATGGCGATTACATGCGCTCCGAGCTGCGTCGCCTTTGTCGCGGCGCCCCAGGCAACATTCCCGAAACCGGAGATCGCCACCTTCTTGCCCTTTATGTCCCTGTTCTGGAGGTGAAGCATGTGCTGGACGAAATACACGGCCCCGAAACCCGTAGCCTCCGGCCTTATGAGCGAACCTCCCCAGGTCATTCCCTTGCCTGTCAGGACTCCGGTGTGTTCGCGAGCAAGTTTCTTGTACATTCCGAAAAGATAGCCTATCTCCCGGCCGCCTACCCCGACATCTCCTGCAGGGACATCTGTATCGGGACCTATATTCCTCCACAACTCCAGCATGAATGCCTGGCAGAAGCGCATGATTTCGGCATCGGACTTGCCCTTGGGGTTGAAATCCGAACCGCCTTTTCCGCCGCCCATAGGAAGCGTGGTAAGGGCATTCTTGAAAATCTGCTCGAAACCGAGGAACTTCAGAATGGAGAGATTGACCGAAGGATGGAAACGAAGCCCGCCCTTGTAAGGGCCGATGGCGGAGTTGAACTGCACCCTGTAGCCCGTATTGGTCCGGATTTCGCCGCTGTCATCGACCCAGGTTACCTTGAAAGTGAAAATCCTG
>CASFLY010000121.1 GCA_949295645.1 uncultured Bacteroidales bacterium
CTCCAGCTTGCGGATTTCTTCAAAGGTCAGAAACTCACGTTTGCCTTCCGGTTGCTGTATCTTCTCGTGGCTGCTCAGCAGTTCCCACGGGTTGCTTTTTATATAACCCTTTTGCCTTGCACTTGACAGGGTGATGCCGAGATTCCAGAAGCTGGAAAATGCGGTGGCTTGGGCAAGTGGTTTCCCTTGCGGAGTGAGAGGTTCGGATTGTAGCCACTCGGCATGATCGACGCAGAATTTCTTGTCTATGTCACACAATCTTGCACCGGGGCGGAACTTCTCCAATTTGGTGCGTGCTGCCCTTAAACGCAGATGGGTGGGTTGTCCCCGCTGTTTGTATTCCTCCATCAGCATACTAATGAAGTCCGACAATAACATTTGGGATTTGTCTTTCGCCGCCTCCTCCTGCGCCTTGTCATCAACCATGTTTTCGGTCCTGGCGATAATTATCTCCTCCGCCTGACGGAGTGTTTTCGCGTTCTCACGTTTCGCTTTGACGGAAGTTTCCGGTACAAGATACAGTTTAAGGAACTCGTATTCGTGCCTGCCGTCAACAGTATGGTCTATAAAAAGGGACTCGCGGCCGTCTGCAAGTTTTCTTCTCCGCAACTTGAACGGACTTTTTTCTACTTTTGATTGCTTTCTTCTACCCATTGTGCTCCAGCATTTTATATTCTGATGCAAAGGTAGTAAATAGGTTTGATATAAGTATCAAAATGAGTAACAAAAATAATTCATAAATAGGTAAAAATGGTGGCTTGCAGGAATAAATGAGAAAATGAATGTATATTTATAACAAACAGATATACAATGATATATATTCCTATTTTCGTAAATATTGTGCTTTTGCTGCTTTTTGATTATAGGTGTTTATCCTTTTCCCTTTGTGAGAATAGGGTATTTGAAACAAGATTCCATCAGGAGTACTGACAGAAAAGAGACCGGCCCAAAAATATATCGGGTCGGTCTCTTCTTATGCCTGGACAGCGGGCCTATTCGGCTGCTGCCGGCTCGGGCGACATCATCAGTTCGATGAAGTTGCCCTGTCGGACGATGTCTTTTATGGCTGCCTTGACGTTTTCAGCGTTGATCTCGCCGATGGCGGCCTCGTATTCCTTGTCGAAATCCACTCCGTGCTCATAGAAATAGACAAGATTGGACATCCAGTAGCTGTTCCTGATGCGGGATTCAGGCAGGTTCTTCCTGAAATTCTCGACGGTCATAGCCAGCTGCTCCTCGGTAGGGCCTTCGGTCATCAGTTTTTCAAGACCCTCCACGGCCGCTTTCCTCAGCTTGTCGGCAGACTCGGGATTCGTGTCGAAAAACACCTGGATCATCGCCCTGTCTTCAGGCTTGTCCTGCAGGTCGAAGCTTACCTGCGCACCGTATGTCCCGCCCTCTTCCTCACGGAGTGTGGCCACGTATATCATATCCAGAATATACTGGGCGGCATCCATCATTACCTGCCTGTGTATTGAATAAGGCACGTATGAAGTGTAAATCTGGATGACGGTACTCTTCGGCGTTTCCATCTTCACGTTGAAGTGGTCTTCCACCTTTCCCTTTACGATATTCTCGTTCCTGTCTTTCCACTCGTGGGCCTTCTTTCCCTTAGGGAGCGAGCCGGCATATTTCTCGACAAGCGGCTTGAGCGTTTCCGTATCCACATTGCCGACGATGACGAGAGTAGCTCCGGCTACATTGTCGAACAGGGTGCGGTAGACTCTTTCGATAGTGGCCAGATTCGCTTTCTCCAATACTTCGTCGCTGATAACGAAACGGCGAGGGTTCCCGTTGTACAGCACTTTGTTCATCTCCTGCTGGAGTTTGAAGCCCGGCTGGTTTTCGTAGTTCGGAAGCACTGCCTTAAGCTGGGACATTCCGGTGGCGAACTCGTTCTCATCGAAACGAGGCTCCATAAATGTCAGGTACATGAGCTGGAATGCGGTTTCCAGGTCTTTCGGTGAAGACGAGGTGCTGATGCCGTGACGGAGACTTCCGACGGATGCTGTGGCACTTACGTTCTTTCCTGCCAGAATCTTCGGCAGATCGGAGCCCGAGAACCCGGCAAGACCGGAATTCTGCCGGTAGACGGCGAAAACATTGTCTTCGAATGATGGCAGGTCTTCGGTTTCTATAAGGGAGCGTCCTCCGTCCATATAGAGCTGCATCAGTATCTGGTCCTTTTCGTACTCCGTAGGCAGGACGACTACTTTAAGGCCGTTTTTGAGAATCCACTCCGTAGCGCCGTAGATGGTCTTCCTTTCCTTTTTTACAGGGGAGCCTTTCAAAGCATCGGCATCCAGAAGCGGGATGTTGAAGTCCTGCGCCTCGTTTGCCTGTATTTCGGAGTTTTCCACCTCGTCAAGAGCCGCGAGGAAGTCTGCCTCGGCAGGATGCGTCAGGCCCTCCTTTTCCGGAGCCTTGTACAGGATGACCATATTCTCGTCGGTAATCAGTTCCGCCGCCATCCGGTTGATGACATCCGTACTTATCATAGCCGAGACGGCCTTTGCGGTTTCGTACTCGGTTTCAGGCTCCATATAAGGATAGTTGTCGAAGAAGTTCCTTATGTAGGTCTGGACGAAGTCCGCATTCTTGCGCGAACCGGCGCTTTTTGCCTGGGTGTCGTAGTAGCTCAGGAGATTCTCCTTTGCCCTGTTTACCTCGTCTTCCGTGAAACCGAACCGTTTCATCTTCTCTATTTCCGTCATATAGGCCTTGAACGAGCTGACACCCTCCCCGTTGCGGCAGGAGACATTGCCCATCGCCACTTCGCAGGTCTCGCAGAGTCCGCCCACTCCGAAACTTGCGCTCAGATACGGGGCGTCTGGCCTGGATGTGATGTCGTTGAACCTTTCGCTCATAATGAAATAGATCAGATCCTTGATATAGTCCATCGTGAATCCGATGTCCGTGCTGTTGAGTTCTTCCGGAGTGGCCTTGTGTTTCCAGAGTATGCTCAGGCTCGTGTTGGTCGCTTCCGGGTCGGTAATGATGCCGACCAAAGGCTCGGCATTGCCTGGAATCTCAATGACGGCTTTCGGCTGAGGGTTTTCCTGCGCAGGAATGCTGCTGAACAGGGCCTTTATCTTGGACTCTATCTGATCCACGTCTATGTCGCCCACTACGATGACGGCCTGAAGGTCCGGACGGTACCAGGTGTGGTAGAAGTCGGTAAGGTTCTCCGGCTTGAAGGTCTTCAGGTTTTCCTCGCTGCCTATCAGGGTGCAGGTAGCGTATTTCGAATCGCCGAAATAGTAAGGCAGGGACTTTTCGTGCATCCTCCAGTCGGCCGTGCTCCTTGTTCTCTTCTCTTCGAGGATTACGCCTCTTTCTGCATCGATTTCAGCAGGGTCGCAGGTCACATAATGCGAATAGTCGTGCATGATCAGAAGGCAGGTGTCGATGATGCCTTCCCTGACCACGGGAATATTGTTCAGCATATACGTGGTCTGCTCCACCCCGGTGGCGGCGTTGATGTTCCGTCCGAATTCAGCCCCGATTTTCTGCAGGTAATCCAGCATGGTTTTGCCGGGCAGGTTCTTCGTGCCGTTGAAGCACATATGCTCGAGGAAGTGGGCAAGCCCGTCCTGCTCGGGGGTTTCCTGTATGGCGCCGACATTGGTGGCGAGGTAGAATTCAGCCCTCTGCGCCGGCTTGTCGTTGTGTCGGATATAATATGTCAGGCCATTGTCCAGCTGCCCTTTCCGCACCTGCGGATCGTTCGGCAACTGGTTCTGGCCGAATAATGATACCGTCGATAAAATGACGGCAAAAAGTAATACCGTTTTCTTCATATTGTCGTTGAAAATACTTTTTATAAAATATCATGATCCGGCTGCCGGACCGTTCTGTCATTCGGCCTTCAGGCCTTTGAGCCATCTGCCGAGGGAGGCTTCGAACTCTTCCCGTGCATAGCCGAGACCGTCGCGTCTTACGAATTTCGTCGTCGAGAAGCCCCATCCGTGCCCTCCTTTCGGATAAAGGTGCATTTCCGCACTCACACCGTTGTCGACCAGCCTGTTGTAGAATATGATGCTGTTGATGACTGGCACGACATTGTCGTCGGTGCTTTGGACGATGAATGTAGGAGGGGTGTCCGGGGTCACCATGTTGCTCAAGGTGTATTTTTCGATAAGTTCCTCATGAAGTTTCTGGTCTGCAATCCACTGATCTGCGGATTTGCCCTCGGTGGAGGTCCACTTTTCGTCATTGCCTATCAGGCTGAACCTTGTCCCCCTGTGCGACGGCGTCTGGTCGAAGGCTATGACAGGATATACGAGAATGGAGAAGTCAGGGCGAGTAGCCGCATCCGTGTAGAGCGTTTCGGCCGAGGCTGCCAGATGTCCGCCGGCAGAGAAGCCTATGACCCCGATCTGGTCGATGTTCCACTCTGCAGCATGCTCCCTGCAGTATCTGAACACGTTCTGTACATCCTCCAGCGGTACTTCCCAGTGTCCGTTCGGCAGTCTGTATTTGACTACGGCTACGGTTATCCCCTGGGACAGCATCCAGTCCGCCACGTAGACGCCTTCGTTGTACGACGACACGATGACATAGCCGCCTCCGGGACACACTACTGCCAGCTGTCCGTTAGGCTTTTTCGGAAAATACAGGTCGAATCTGGCGAGGTCGGATATGTTGCCTATGTTCCCTTCATCGTTCATTGTCTCCGCTCCGGAAAGCCCGTTGTCATCCTTCATTTCCAGACCCAGGGCCTCTATCGTCTTTCCCTGTACCGGATCCGAAATCTTCACCGGATTTTCCTGGTAAAGGAGGACTGTCCTGTCGGGACGAAGCTTGGTGTTCGGGCTTGCCGGCTGGGCCGAACCCGTTGCCGAAAAAAGAATACCGCCTGCAAGTGCGGCGCATGCTATTGTCGAAATCTTTTTCATTTTTTATGGTTTTTCAGACTAAATAAAGCGGAGACAGCCATCCGGTCATCTCCGCTTGAAAATTCAGGCTGCTGGTTATTCCTTGCCTGCAAGACGTTTGTAGGTGTTCAGCCTTATTTTGGCGAATTCCTCCGTCTTGGCAAGAAGCTCTCCGGCCTCGCCAGGGAACATCTTGTAGAGAGAAGCGAACCTTACCTCGCCTTTCAGGAAGTCCTGGAACTTGCTCCAGTCAGGCTCCTTGCTGTCGAGGCTGAACGGATTCTTTCCTTCATCCTCAAGAGCAGGGTTGTACCGGTAAAGATGCCAGTAACCGCAGTCGACAGCCAGTTTCTCCTCTTTCTGGCTCAGACCCATACCGGCCTTGAGACCATGGTTGATACAAGGTGCGTATGCAATGATGAGGGACGGCCCGTCGTAGGCTTCGGCCTCTTTCAGCGCGTTGAAGAACTGAGCAGGGTTTGCACCCATAGCCACCTGGGCAACATATACGTAGCCATAGCTGATGGCCATCATTCCGAGATCCTTCTTGCGGATTCTCTTGCCTGAGGCCGCGAATTTCGCGATAGCCCCCGCAGGTGTGGACTTGGATGACTGTCCGCCGGTGTTGGAGTAGACTTCGGTATCGAGTACGAGTACGTTTACATTCTCTCCGCTCGCCAGGACATGGTCGAGTCCGCCGTATCCGATGTCGTATGCCCAGCCGTCGCCGCCGAATATCCACTGGGAGCGGGACGGGATGAAGTGCCTGTATTCGAGGAGGGATTTGCAGATGTCGCACTTGCATTCCTGCATAAGCGGAACGAGGGCATCCGCCACTTCCCTGGTGATCTTGGCATCGTTCCTGTTCTCGAGCCATTTGGTGAAGAGTGCCTTGATTTCATCCGAGCAGCAGGTGCAGGCAAGTCCTTCTTCCATAAGCTTCGCTACCGTCATCCTGGCCCTGTCTGAACCGAGTTTCATACCGAGACCGTACTCTGCATTGTCTTCGAAGAGGGAGTTGGCCCATGTCGGTCCGTGTCCGTACGCGTCGGTGCAGTAAGGGGATGCCGGGAACGATGCTCCGTAGATGGATGAACATCCGGTCGCGTTTGAAATCATCATATGGTCACCGAAGAGCTGTGTGATGGCCTTTATGTAAGGTGTCTCGCCGCAGCCCGCGCATGCTCCGGAGAATTCGAAGAGCGGCTGTGCGAACTGTGAGTTCTTGATGTTCTGGAACTTGTTCTGGACAGTGTCCTTGTAGCCGATATGTGCGTGCAGGTAGTCGAAGTTGGCCTGTTCGTGCTCCTGGCTTTGTGCGGACACCATAACGAGGGCCTTTTCCTTGGCAGGACATACGTCGGCGCAGTTTCCGCAGCCTGTACAGTCGGCAGGGGAGATCTGCATCGTGTAGACATAGTCCTTGAATACGGCCTTGCCCTGGGCTTTCTTGATGCCTGCAGGAGCGGCAGCAGCCTCTTCCGGAGTCATAAGGAACGGACGGATGGCAGCGTGAGGGCAGACGAATGCGCAGTTGTTGCACTGGATACAGTTGTCCGGATTCCATTCGGGAACTTTCACTGCCACGCCTCTCTTTTCGTATGCTGCGGTGCCGTCCGGGATAGTGCCGTCTGCCATATCCTTGAACGAACTTACCGGGAGGGTGTCTCCTGCCTGTGCGTTCACGATGTCGGCGATCTGCTTGACGAATTCAGGAGCGAGTCTGTCCTTGTTAGGGTTTTCGAATTTGGCCGTGATGTCCTTCCAGTCTGCAGGAATCTCTACTTTAGTGTATTCCCCGCCTCTGTCGACGGCCGCGTAGTTCATCTTCACCACGTTTTCACCCTTCTTGCCGTAGCTCTTGTCGATGGCTTTCTTCATATAGGTCACGGCGTCCTCGTAAGGGATGATGCCCGTGATCTTGAAGAATGCGGACTGCAGGATGGTGTTAGTCCTTCCGCCGAGACCTATTTCGGCAGCGATCTTGGTGGCGTTGATGATGTAGAGCGAGATATTCTTCTTCCCGATGACAGCCTTTACGTGATCCGGGATCCTCTTGAGGGTTTCCTCTTCGTCCCAGAGACTGTTCAGGAGGAGGGTGCCGTTCTGCTTGATGCCCTTGAGCACATCGTACTTGCTCAGGTACGAAGGTACGTGGCAGGCCACGAAGTCAGGGGTGGACACCAGATACGGAGCCTTGATAGGCAGATCGCCGAATCTCAGATGAGAGCAGGTATAGCCGCCGGATTTCTTC
>CASFLY010000122.1 GCA_949295645.1 uncultured Bacteroidales bacterium
AAATATACGCTCGCCGCCTTGAGATCGCCGAACATATAGCTGTTCATACCCTGCTCCACGAATTTTGCGGATATGTTCTTCACTCCTGCGTCGATATCCTTTGTCTTGGAGCCCTTGGCATCCACTTTTGCAGCCTCAAGATATGCTTCGAGAGCCTTGTCGAGGGCATCCGTGTACACCGGCTGGGTCACCTCTATCAATGCCAGCTGATTGTTGGCATTGAAATAATAGTTCATAGTCTTGTAGGTCTCCTTGGTGTAGGTCTCGCCCGCAAGCGTCACCGTCTGGGTAGAGGTCGGCTTGTCGTTGCCCATAATGAAGGTAAGCTCCTGCTTGTTGGCCCCGATCCAGCCGTTTCCCATAGGAGACGTATAGGCATCCATATATGCGTTGGCAAGCTTGAGCCAGGTCGCAGGTTTCGCAGCCTTCTTCGGGTTTGCTGTAGCTTCAGTCGCAGATTCTACGGCCTTTTTTGCATCGGCAGGCGATTTCACCTGTGCATCGGCCAACTGGACGGTCAGCAGCACGGCCAATGCAATAAGAATACGTTTCATAACTGTTTTCATTTATTTGATAATGTTATTGTTCATCAGACAGGGCTTCTTCCGGCCCGGATGTCGGAGCATCCCCCTCCTGAGGGAGAGTCTCCCCTGCCGGCTCCTCGTTCCTGCTCACCGCGGAAACGGCAGCTATGGCATCTCCGTCCTTTATATTGATGAGGCGGACGCCCTGGGTGGCCCTGCCGGCTACCCTGATGTCCGAAACATTCATCCTGATGGTCAGGCCGGACCGGTTGATTATCATCAGGTCGTTTTCATCCGTCACGTCCTTGATGGCCACCAGTTTCCCGGTCTTTTCCGTGATATTCAGAGTGCGCACGCCCTTGCTTCCCCTGCGGGTGAGACGGTATTCGTCGTAGTCGGAACGTTTTCCGTAGCCGTTTTCGCTGACTACCAGTATCGTCCGCCCCGACGCACCTTCGGCCTGCGGATCATAGCATATCATTCCTATGACTTCATCATTGTCGGCGATGTTGATTCCCTTCACTCCCGAAGCCGTCCTGCCGAGAGGCCTTGCATCCTCCTCGTCGAAACGGGCACAGTTTCCGTTCCTGCCCGCAAGGAAAATCTGGCAGCGGCCGTTGGTCATCGACGCTTCGAGAAGTTCGTCGCCCTCCCTGACGGTAATCGCATTCACACCGTTTGTACGCGGTCTCGAATAGGCTTCGAGCAGCGTCTTCTTGATGATGCCTTTTTTGGTGACCAGGACGATGTAATTATTGTTTATATAATCCTCGTCCTTGAGATTCCGGACATTGATGAAAGCCTTCACGGTGTCGTCCGGCTCGATGTTTATCACGTTCTGGATAGCACGTCCCTTCGAAGTCTTCGTGCCTTCAGGGATCTCGTACACCTTGAGCCAGAAGCATCTTCCGTTCTTCGTGAAAAGAAGCATCGTACTGTGCATGTTGGCCACATAGATGTACTCTATGAAATCCTCGTCCCTCGTCGCGCTTCCCTTCATCCCGACGCCTCCGCGGTTCTGCGTCCTGTATTCTGCCAGCGGAGTCCTCTTGATATAGCCGAGATGCGAAATGGTGATGACCACATCCTCGTCAGGATAGAAGTCCTCGGGGTTGAATTCCTCGGCGGACATGGCTATTTCCGTCCTGCGCGGATCCCCGTACTTCTGCTTCAGCTCCTGAAGCTCGTCCTTGATGATGCCCATCTGCATGTCATAGCTGGCCAGCACATCCTCGCAGTAGCGGATGAACTTCATCAGCTCGTCGTACTCGGACTGGAGCTTCTCCCTTTCGAGTCCGGTCAACTGCCTGAGCCTCATCTCCACGATGGCAGTAGCCTGTGCATCCGAGAATGAGAAACGCTCTATCAGCTGAGACTTGGCCTCGTCCACGCTGCGGGAAGCCCTGATGATGTTTATTATCTCGTCGATGACGTCGAGGGCTTTCAGAAGGCCTTCGAGGATATGTGCGCGTTTCTTCGCCTTTTCAAGGTCGAATTTCGTCCTGCGCACCACCACGTCGTGCCTGTGGCGGACGAAGTATTTGATCAGCTGCTTCAGGTTCAGCGTCCTCGGGCGGCCGTTCACAAGGGCCACGTTGTTTACCGAGAAACTGGACTGCAGCGGGGTGTATTTGAACAGGGTATTGAGGACGACATTGGAATTGGCACCCATTTTCAGCTTGATGACGATGCGCATTCCCTTTCTCGTGGTCTCGTCGTTCACGTATGCTATCCCGTCGATTTTCTTGTTCTCCACGAGTTCGACGATCTTTTCGATAAGTTCCCTCTTGTTCACCATATAAGGGATCTCGGTCACGACGATGGTCTCCCTGCCGGATTCGCTGACCTCGATTTCAGTCCTGGACCGGATGACGATCCTGCCTTTTCCTGTCTCGAAGGCATCCCGGATGCCCTGGTGGCCCTGGATGATGCCTCCTGTCGGAAAGTCGGGTCCCTTGATGTGCTCCATCAGGCCGTCGACGGTGATTTCAGGGTCGTCGATATACGCGCAGATGGCATCGCAGGTCTCCCCGAGATTGTGCGGGGCCATATTCGTGGCCATACCCACCGCGATGCCTGAAGACCCGTTCAGCAACAGGAGCGGGGCCTTGGTAGGCAGTACGGTAGGCTCCTGAAGGGTATCGTCGAAATTGTTCTGGAAATCTACAGTGTCCTTGTCGATGTCGGCCATCACCTCTTCGGTAAGTTTCTCGAGTTTGGCCTCGGTATAACGCATTGCGGCCGGAGAGTCACCGTCCATCGACCCGAAGTTTCCCTGTCCGAACACCAGCGGATACCTCATACTCCAGCTCTGCGCCATCCTGACCATGGCATCGTAGACGCTGCTGTCTCCATGCGGATGGTACTTACCGAGCACCTCTCCGACTATCCTTGCGGATTTTTTGGTCTGCCCCGAATATCCCAGGCCCAGACCCGTCATTCCGAAAAGCACCCTCCTGTGGACAGGCTTCATTCCATCCCTCACATCCGGCAAGGCACGGGAAACGATGACGGACATGGAGTAGTCGATGTACGAACTCCTCATCTGACGGTCTATATTGACAGTCTCTATCCTTCCCGTAAACACTTCCGGTTCCATCGGATTTTTTTCATTATCCATATATTACTCCTGATTTTTCTAAAAAAATATCCTCGGCCGCCGCTTTATGTGCCAAGCCGGAACTGACCGGATACATCTTGCAAAGGTAATAAAAATTCAAAATCTTCACAAAACAAGATGCTGTTTATACCGACTTTTTGTACATTTGCGGACTGAGGGTCCTGCCGGCAGGCAGGCCTGCTGAAAGACGTTTTTATGGAAATCAGAATTTCAAGGGAACTCAACGTCATAATCGGTTTCGCACGGGACGAAGCGATGCGGACGGGAAGCTACGGCATCTCGCCCGACCACCTGTTTCTCGGGATCATACGCCACAAGGAAAACATAGCTGCGGAAACCCTGCAGGCATTAGGCGTCGACCTCGACGAATTCAAACGGTATATCGACGGGAAAATCGGGACGGACCGGCATATCCCTTTCTCGGAATTCGACAGGGTATCCCTCTCCCGCGGAGCCCACAACATCCTGAGCCTCACCATATTCGAAGCGGCTCAGATGACCTCAGGCATCATCCGCCCGGAGCACCTGCTGCTGGCCCTGTGCAAGAATGCGGTAAACGGCTACGGACAGACCTGGCTCTACGACAGGGGGACGGACTACGACAGGGTTCATGCCTACATGGAGTCCGCCGGGATACTCAGCGGGCCGGACGAGGAATGGCAAAGGGAGGAAAGCGGAGAGACAGGAGGGAAATCCGCCGGGGCAAAGCCTGACAAGGAAAACGCCGGCAACGACAGCCCGGTGGAAAAATTCGGATACGACCTGACAAAAGCTGCCAGGGAAGGCCGGCTCGACCCTGTGACCGGCAGGGAAAACGAGACGGAAAGGGTGATCCGGATACTCGGAAGGCGGAAAAAGAACAATCCGATGATAGTGGGGGATCCCGGCGTAGGGAAATCTGCCATAGTGGAGGGAATAGCGCTCCGGATAGCCCGCGGGGACGTACCCCCGGCCCTGGAAGGCAAAAGGATAGTGTCCCTGGACATGGCTTCCGTGGTGGCCGGCACGAAGTACCGCGGAGAATTCGAGAAAAGGCTGAAGACCATCATAGCCGAAGTGCGGGAGTCCCCCGACATCATCCTGTTCATAGACGAATTCCACACCATCGTGGGTGCTGGCGGCGCAGGAGGCAGTCTGGATGCCGCCAATATCCTCAAACCGGCACTGGCAAGAGGGGAAATACGCTGCATAGGGGCTACGACGATGGATGAATTCCGGAAAATCGTGGAAAAGGACGGAGCGCTCGACCGCAGGTTCCAGAAAATCACGGTGGAGCCTACCGACTACCGGCAGACGATGGCGATACTGGAGGATGTCCAGTTCAAATATGCCAACTACCACTATGTTTCTTACACTGAGGAGTCCCTGGAAGCCTGCATAAGGCTGTCGGAACGGTACATTACGGACAGGTGCCTGCCCGACAAGGCCATAGACGTGCTCGACGAGGCCGGCTCCATGGTGAGTATGAGGAATCCCGAAAGGGTGCAGTACCGTTTCCCGCAGGTGACCGGGGAGGATGTGGCCAGGGTGATAGCCTCTATGACGGGGATACCGGTCTGCAAGGTCGCGGAATCCGAAAGGGCCAGGATAGCAGGCATGGAAAAGGAACTGAAAAAGAGGATAATAGGCCAGGACGAAGCGATAGAAAAGGTTGCGAAAGCCATACGCCGGAACCGTGCCGGGATAAAGGATCCCCACAGGCCTGTCGGGACATTCCTGTTTTCAGGCCCTACCGGAGTGGGCAAGACACAGCTCGCGAAGTCTCTGGCCGGCTATCTTTTCGGTTCGGAGGAAAACATCATCCGTCTGGATATGAGCGAATACATGGAGAAATTCACCGTCTCCAGGCTTGTAGGAGCACCTCCGGGCTATGTCGGCTTCGAGGAAGGAGGGCAGCTCAGCGAACAGGTCAGGAGGAAACCGTACAGCGTAGTGCTGCTCGATGAAATCGAAAAGGCCCATCCGGACATCTTCAACATCCTGCTGCAGGTGCTCGACGAGGGACGGCTCACGGACAGCAACGGAAGAACCGTGGATTTCAGGAACACGATCATCATAATGACGTCCAACGCAGGCAGCCGGGAAGCGGATGAATTCGGCACAGGGCTCGGATTCGCCACATCTGCCGTCTCTGCCGGGACAAGGAAACAGGACATCCTCGAAAAGGCTGTCAGAAAGCTTTTCCCGCCCGAATTCCTGAACAGGATAGACGAACAGATATATTTCCGCCCGCTGTCCGTGGAGGATCTCGGGAAAATAGCGGAGATAGAACTGAAAGGGCTTCGCGAGAGGGTGGCGGAGGCCGGCTAC
The DNA here is from genome assembly GCA_949295645.1 of uncultured Bacteroidales bacterium. Classification (GTDB taxonomy): domain Bacteria; phylum Bacteroidota; class Bacteroidia; order Bacteroidales; family UBA932; genus Cryptobacteroides. The sequence continues at coordinate 5,455 of CASFLY010000122.1, forward strand.
AGGCTGTGCATCCCTGCTGCGGTGAAAAAAATTGTCATAAAAGCAGGATACGATCCCGCCTACGGGGCAAGGCCGCTCAAACGCGCCGTCCGGAAATACATCGAAGACCCTGTTTCGGAATCTGTCATTGCCGACAGGACGCGCAGGCAGGCAGGAGCAGACGGAAAAATGAAACGCCTGTACATCACGGCCGACGGCAAAGGCACGAAAGCCGTCATAAAAGACTGACGCCCGTAAGTTCGAGATCGAAGTCCTTCACCAGATCGAGCAGGGTATCAAAACACTGTTCGGAAGAAACGAAAGCATTGATGGAATCGAGGGTAAATTCTGTATTTTTCATGGCTTTGATTTTTTAATCTGATGCAAAGGTAGCATCGCAATGTACCAAACTATGGCACAATCAAAAATAAAACTGGCAATTTTCGACCTCGACGGAACACTTCTCGACACGATCGGCGATTTGGGTGCGGCCTGCAACTTCGCCCTGAAATCCTGCGGATTCCCGGAAAGGAAGATGGAGGAATACAACGGTCTTGTGGGCAGAGGCATCTATAACCTGTTCAGAGGAGCCATGCCCGAGGATATGCGGACCGATGAAAACGTCTCGAGGATGCGGGATTTCTTCATACCCTATTATAACAGGCACATGGCAGACCACACAAGGCCGTACAATGGGATTCCGGAACTGCTGGAAAAGCTGGAAAAGGCCGGGGTCTCGCTTGCCGTGGCTTCGAACAAATACCAGGAAGGGGCGGAAGCGCTTGTCCGGCAGTTCTTCGGGGAGAGGAATTTCGTCAGCATACTCGGACAGCGGGAAGGGCTGCCGATAAAGCCGGATCCTGGAATCGTGAGAGAGATAGAAAGGGCGTACGGGGAAATAGACCGCACGGAAATATTCTATGCCGGGGACTCGGACGTGGATATGGAAACAGGACTGAACGCAGGCGTGGTGACGGCCGGAGTGACCTGGGGATTCAGGACGAGGGCCGAGTTGGAGGCGAAACATCCGGATTTTCTCTGCGATACGCCTGAGGAGCTATGGGAGGCGGTCGTTTCTCTGAAATGAGGGGGCAGTCAATATACAGATCTCTCGACTGCGCTCGAGATGACATTGGGAGGAGTACGCTCGAGATGACATTGGGAGGAGTATGCTCGAGATGACACTGGGAGGGCTGGGCCCGGCAACTTTTCAATAAAAAAAATAAAAGAAGACATAATAATTTCAGACTAATGACAAGACGGATAATGACACTGGCGGCAGCCGTCGCCATTGCCGCGACTGCAGGAGCGGCCTCAAAGGAAAATACCCCTGCCATTTATCCTGACGGGACATATATGTTCGCCCAACGGGACACCTGCGAGCTTTTTCTCGACGTATACGACCCTGCCGAGGGCAGCATGACTGCCGTAGGAGGCAGGGAAAAGCCGACGATTCTCTTCGTGTTCGGCGGCGGATTCATCACGGGGGCGAGAAACGACATTTACTACACGCCCTGGTACAAGACTCTGACGGATAACGGCTACAGGGTGATCGCCATAGACTACAGGCTCGGCCTGAAAGGCGAGACGAAGGTGGGAATCGCTCAGGTCAATGTCCTGGACAGGGCTATCCACTGGGCCGTAGAGGATCTCTTCAGCGCCACGAAATACATAATCGACAATGCGGAAACTCTGGAAGTGGATCCGGACAACATAGTGATCTGCGGGTCTTCGGCCGGAGCCATCACCGTACTTCAGGCCGACTACGAACTGAGCAACGGCACCGAGTACGCCTCTGTCCTGCCGGAAGGTTTCCGCTACGCCGGCGTGATGTCCTTTTCCGGCGGCATCCTGTCACGGAAAGGCAGGCTGAAATACGCCGAAGCTCCAGCCCCTACACTTATGCTGCACGGAACTGCGGACAAGTTGGTGAACTACTCGCAGATAAAGGTCTTCAATCTCGGGTTTTTCGGTTCGCACAAGATAGCCGGCAGGTTCGACAGGTTCGGATACAACTACAATATCCTGCGCTACGAGGACTGCGGGCATGAAATCGCCAATGTCATGGAAAATACCACGGCCTACCAGTTCGCTTTCATAGAAAGGAACGTGATGCAGGGCATAAAATACATCGTGGACATGACTATCGACGATCCGGCGATAGAGACAGTCGGGAGCCAGTCGCGCAAAGAGTTGTACGGGAGCGGGGAATAGTCAGTCACTCATTCCGTAAGGCCCGTAAGGCGGTCGAGGGAAAGTTCTACGAGTTTCCTGACCTGCGGCTTATAGTCCGGATTGCTCGATTTCAGGTAACGGTTCGCTATGATGCAGCAGACCGTCCCCGCATTGTGTCCGAGATGAGCCGCAATTCCGGCGATGGCGGAACCCTCCATTTCGAAATTGGTCACCCTCCAGCCGCCGAAACGGAACGAAGCGAAGGTTTCGAGCATGTCAGGCATGGCCAAAGGCATGCGGAGCACCCTCCCCTGCGGGCCATAAAAGCCTGAAGCGGATATGGTCATCCCCTTTATGGTACAGTCCGCGAATCTCGAGATCATATCTTCACCCGCTTTCACGAAATACGGATCCGGCAGATGGCGGTTCCAGTGCGTATGGGCCTTGAAAGCCTCTTCGATGTCGGGCATTGCTATCCTGTCCCTGTCGGCATACCAGTTCAGCAGGCCGTCGCATCCCACCGAAATGTGGGAAAAGACGAAAGAGCCGACCGGGATGTCCGGCTGGACGGCTCCGGAAGTGCCGATGCGCAGGATGTTCAGGGATTTCTTTTCCGGACGGATCTCCCTTGTCGCGAAATCGATATTGGCCAGGGCGTCGAGTTCGTTCATGACGATGTCGATATTGTCCGTACCTATCCCTGTCGAAAGTACGGTCAGGCGTTTTCCCCCGTATTTTCCAGTCACCGAGACGAATTCGCGCGACTGACGGCGGAACTCCCTGTCCTGGAGATATTCCGCGACCATATCCACGCGCCCCGGGTCGCCTACCAGTATGATATTGTCCGCAAGTTCTTCCGGTCTCAGGTGAAGGTGGAACACCGAGCCGTCATCGTTTATTATAAGTTCCGATTCCCGTATCATAATAAGGTATTTTAACATCGGTATTCTGCCGGTACCGGTTCCAAATATAGCATTTTATTCCTGATTTTCCTATTTCCATGGCCTTATTGCCTGTCCTGCTCCCGAAAGAATCCCGACAAGACGGGCAGGACACATGGAAATGTCTGGGAAACGGCGTCCGCATCGCAAGGCATTTTGCCAGGAAATTACGGAATTTTCTCCATTTCGGCAGAAAGTTGCCGATTATCTGCAAAATTAGGTTATCTTAGCGACCGGTTATTTTTCTTCGGACAAAAACACTGATTATAAATATTAATTCCAGAATTCTTATGAATCTTGTAAAAACCACTATTCTGGCCTCTGCGCTTCTCGTGCCGGCATTCCTGTCCGCCACGGAGCAGACAGAATGGCATGACCCTCTCGTCAATGCCGTGAACAGGGCGCCGATGCACACCAACTATTTTGCCTATGCAAATGCCGAAGAAGCTGCTGAAGGATGCAAGACCTTGTCGGCCAACTACATGTCCATAAACGGGCAATGGAAATTCTTCTGGGTACGGGATGCAGACCAGCGCCCGACGGATTTCTGGCAGATCGGCTTCAACGACAAGGGATGGGATGACATACAGGTGCCCGGGATATGGGAACTCAACGGCTATGGCGACCCGCTCTACAACAATGTAGGTTATCCATGGCAATACCAGTTCAAGAACAATCCCCCGGAAGTGCCGGTAAAGAACAATCACGTAGGCTCATACCGCCGCGAGATAAATATCCCGGAAAGCTGGAACGGGAAACAGATTTTCGCCCATTTCGGAAGCGTGTCGTCGAACATGTACCTCTGGGTCAACGGAAAATTCGTCGGCTACAGCGAGGACAGCAAGCTTGAAGCCGAGTTCGACATCACCAAATACGTAAAACCGGGGAAAAACCTCGTCGCCTTCCAGGTATTCCGCTGGTGCGACGGCTCTTACTTCGAGGACCAGGACTTTATGAGGTACTCCGGGGTAGCCCGCGACTGCTACCTCTACGCCCGCGAAAAAACCCGCATCCAGGACATCCGCATCACCCCGGATCTGGACGGGAACTATGAAAACGGCTCCCTCGAAATCAGCCTCGAACTGACAGGGAACTGCGGGATTTCCCTCGTTCTGACCTCTCCTGAGGGAGAAAAGGTCGCCGAAAAGGAGATTTCCGGCAAAAAAGGCCTGCAGAAAGTGACTGTCGACGTGACGGCGCCTGCGAAATGGACGGCCGAAACCCCTTCGCTCTATACCCTGACTGCCACTTCGAAAGCAAAATCCGGAGAAGAGACCATCCCGGTGAAGGTAGGGTTCAGGAAAATAGAAATGAAGGACGCACAGGTACTGGTCAACGGCCAGCCCGTACTGTTCAAGGGGGCCAACAGGCATGAAATGGATCCCGACGGAGGATACGAAGTGTCCAAAGAAAGGATGCGCCAGGACATCCTGAGGCTCAAGCAGCTGAACTGCAATGCCGTACGTACCTGCCACTACCCTGACGACAGCTACTGGTACGAACTGTGCGACAAATACGGTCTCTATGTAGTGGCCGAGGCCAATATCGAATCGCACGGCATGGGATACGAAGAAGAAAGCCTGGCCAAATTCCCTGAATACGAAAAGGCCCATTTGGAGAGGAATGAAAGGAATGTACAGAGGAATTTCAACCACCCTTCGATAATATTCTGGTCTCTCGGAAATGAAGCCGGTTTCGGCGAGAACTTCCGAAAATGCTACGAATGGGTAAAGGCGGAAGACCCGTCGCGCCCGGTACAGTACGAACGCGCCGAACTGGAGCCTGAGACCGATGTGTACTGTCCGATGTACGCCGACTACGACAAATGTATAAAATATTGCGAAAGCGACCCGTACAGGCCTCTCATCCAGTGCGAATATGCCCACGCGATGGGAAATTCGATGGGAGGATTCAAGGAATACTGGGACATCATCCGCGAATATCCTGTCTACCAGGGCGGATTCATCTGGGATTTCGTGGATCAGTCCCCTCGCAGGACCAATGCACAGGGCCTTGACTTTTACGGATATGCCGGCGACTTCAACCGCTACGACGTGGACAAGGACCAGAATTTCTGCAACAACGGGATCATCAGCCCCGACCGCAGGTTCAACCCTCACGCATACGAGGTAAAGCATATACACCAGTCCATCTGGGCGGAACCGCAAGACCTGTCCAAAGGCATCATTTCCGTCTACAACGAGTATTTCTTCCGTGACCTGTCGGCATACGCTCTGGAATGGCAGCTTCTCGCCGACGGAGAAATAATGCAGGAAGGCTATGTCGGGAACGTGGATGTCGCTCCGCAGAGTACTGCGGAAGTGGCTCTCGGATACGACTGGAGCCGGGTATCTTCCGACAAGGAATGGATGCTGAACGTGTACTTCAAGCTGAAAAACGCCGAGGCTCCTCTGCCTGCCGGATACACTGTGGCCTACAACCAGATTCCGCTCACGGAATACGCCTACGATGCCACTATAGCCAATGCCTCGAGGAGCAACGAAAGCATCGCCGTCCCTGAATTCGCGGACAACGACGAACGCTTCCTCATCCTCACGGGCGAGAATTTCCGCATCGAATTCTCCAAAAAGACAGGCTACCTCTGCCTCTATGAATACGACGGGAAGAGCCTTCTCGAAAACGGGTCTTCCATCAGGCCGAATTTCTGGAGGGCTGGTACGGACAACGACTACGGGGCTTTCCTCCAGACCGGATACGCCGTATGGAAAAACCCGACCGTCAGCCTGAAATCCCTCGAACACGGAATCCAGGACGGGATGGCCCGGGTGACGGCATCGTATGACCTGCCGGAAGTCGGAGCTTCCCTTACTATGGAATACACCGTGAACAACCAGGGCACAGTAAGGCTTTCACAGAAAATGACTGCAGGCGAAGGCAAGGACGTACCGGATATGTTCCGTTTCGGACTGAGAATGGAAATGCCGGAGAAATACAATACCGTGGAATTCTACGGCAAAGGTCCTTTCGAGAACTATGCGGACAGGCAGTATGCCGCCCTTGTCGGGCACTACAGACAGAGTGTCGCCGAGCAGTTCTATCCATACATCCGCCCTCAGGAGACCGGGACAAAGGCCGGACTCAGGTGGTGGCAGATCATAGACGCTTCCGGCTGCGGACTGAAATTCTACAGCGATGCCCCGTTCTCGGCCTCTGCCCTCGAATACAGTCTGGAGATGCTCGACAACGGGCCTGCAAAGAACAACAGGCATCCGTCCGACCTCGAAAAGTCAGGATCGACCAATATCTGTGTAGACAAGGCTCAGATGGGTCTCGGCTGCGTGACCAGCTGGGGGACACTTCCGATCGAAAAGTACCGGCTGCACTACGGAGACTACGGTTTCAATCTCGTGATAGAGCCTGTCAGGTACTGTTTCGATATGAACTGACAGGAGTCTTATAACTGACAGGATGGCCTCAAAGGTGCGATTTCAAGAATTCCCTTTGGGGTCACCTGTATTTTATTATATTTGCAAACTAAAAACAGATACGTACCATGTGGCAGCGCATACAGACATTATACCTGGCGATAGCTGCAATTCTGACAGGCTCGCTTTTTTTCAGCAGGTTCGCCACCGTTTTCGGTGAAGGTGAAGTTTCCATAATGTTCAGGGAATACACGCCTTACCTGCTTTTCACAATCATGACATTCATAGCAAACGTCATGTGCATCGCCTTGTTCAAGGCGCGTATGATCCAGATGCGGCTCTGCATCATTTCCGCGATAGTGCTGATAGCTTTCCAGATCTGGATAGGTGTCGATTACTTTTTCCCGGACGAAGACATAAAAGGGAACATCGTCTATTCGTTCACGGCCGTCTTCCCTGTCATAGCGGCCATCCTCGACGTCCTTGCAGCCAGAAACATATTCCTCGACGAGGCTATGGTACAGGCGGCATCCCGGCTGCGCGGCGCGAAAAGGTCACACCGCAGATAGGCCGCCCTCCTCAGACACCTTTTCAGGACTGTCCTTCATAAAGCGCGAGAGGACATTGGGGGCGTATGTCTTCGACACCGGCAGAGGGGCTGCGCCATCGCAGTCGAGTTCAAGACAATAGAGATCCTTTTCCTTCCGGAGCACCTTTACCCTTTCGAGATTCACGATGTACTTCCTGTGGCACCTGACCAACGGCGTGGCCCCGAGACTCTGTTCCACCGATTTGAGCCTGCTCCTGAGCATGTAAGTCTTCATTTCGCCTTTGGTATCCGTGTACCATACCTTCACGTAATTGTCATCGGACTCCATAAAATAGAGGTCCTGTATCCTTACGGACAGTTTCAGCACCCCGGAACTGTCGTACAGGGAGAGTTTGTCCTCGACCGGTGCCACAGTCCCTCCCTGGAATGCCGGCTGTCCCGTATGGAGACGGCGGATAGTCTTGTTTTTCTCCACTATGACAAAATACATCCCTGCCAGCGCATAAGGGAAGAGGAGGAGGATCACCCCGTAGAAAAACGACTTGGAAAAGACCTGCATGGCAGACAGCCTCGCCGGTCCGACTATGTCCACTGTCACGAACGTATAGAAGCCGCAAAGCAGAAGGACTTCGAAAAAACACCAGAGGACATAGACGAGATAGGTGAAGGCGTATTTTTTCGAAACCCTGTACATCACGGCCCTGCTGGCCACCAGGATAAGGATGGATATGAAGACGAATCCGGCCGTAAAGAGGAAGCGCTGGAGGCTTGCGAAACCGAACCATGCCGTATTCGAAAACGGGATATATATGGTCAGGAAAATCAGGGCGAAGAGCACGGTGAAGGTCACCGTGCCGGCAAGGCAGTCTTTCCCGAGAAGATATTGCGGCAGTCTCTTCAGCATTCCTGGCAGTTTTCAGATAGTCAGCCCAAATATAGTAATTTTACCACAAATAAATAAATTTCGCCACATTTTGAGGAGTTAAGCCACAATTTGCGGGGAATTGCCACAAATATTTTACTCTTCGGAAAATATCGGGTAATTTTGTATGATTTAAGAATTTTTGATTTATTTACTATAGGTATGAAAATCATTGGAACAGGAAGTGTGATTCCTAAAAAGGTCGTAACTAACGACATGCTTTCAGAATTTCTCGACACGAGCGATGCCTGGATATACCCGAGGACCGGGATCAAGTGCAGGCACGTCATCTCCGACGAGAAACTTGAAGATCTGGCCATAGAAGCAGCCAAAAAGGCCCTCGACGATGCCGGAATGAAGGCCGGGGAGCTGGATTTCATCATCTGCTCGAATGTCGTGAACGAATATGTCACCCCGTCGCTCAGCTGCATCATCCAGGGCGGTATCGGAGCTACGTGTCCCTGCATCGACATAAACTGCGCCTGCGCAGGCTTCATTTATGCGCTCGACATGGCCGAGTCGTACAGCAAGGCCGGCAAGGTGAAGAACGTGCTCATCGTCTGTGCCGAAGAGCCGACGAGGATGACAAGCTGGAAAGACAGGAATGTCTGCGTGCTTTTCGGTGACGGGGCAGGCGCCGCAGTCCTGACTGAAGGCGACAACATCAAGGGCACCAGGCTGTCGGCAGCCAGCGCCACTGACAAGCTCTACCAGATCAGGACACTGGAACCGACCCCTTACATCACGAAGGAGGAAACGAGCATCCCGATGCAGATGAAAGGGCAGGACGTGTTCAAGTTCGCCGTAAAGGCTTCGAGCGGCGACATCAGACACCTTCTCGAAGAATTGGGAATGACGCCCGACGATGTGGACAAATTCCTCCTGCATCAAGCCAATATCAGGATTATCAACGCCATTCGGGACCAGCTCGGGCAGCCTGAGGAGAAATTCCCGCACAACGTGGAGAACCACGGCAACTCCTCGTCCGCAAGCTGCCCTATCCTTCTGGACGAATGCAACAAGAAAGGCCTTCTCAAAAAAGGAGACATCCTGGCACTCAGCGCATTCGGGGCAGGGTTCATATCCGGGGCAGCGGTTCTGGAATGGTAATTTCAATGTACTAAAACTATAAGAGATGAATAAAAGAGTAGTAGTAACAGGTATGGGAGTAGTCTCTCCCGTAGGAAACAATGTAGCTGATTTCTGGAAAAACATCCTTGACGGTGTCTGCGGAATCGACTTCATCAAGGCATTCCCGACAGATGACCTCCCTGTAAAAATCGCAGGAGAGGTAAAGGACTTCAACCCTGCGGATTACAACATCGAGCCGGCTTTCGCCAGAAAACAGGACAAGTTCACGGTATATGCGGTAGCGGCAGCATACGATGCCATGAAACAGTCGGGGCTCAATCCCGAAGAGGGAGGGAACATCGACCCGTTCAGGCTCGGAGTTTACGTAGGCTCCGGAATCGGAGGCTTTACCACCCAGTACAGGGAAACTGAAAAAATGATCAGGGAAGGGGCAAAATGGGTTTCCCCGCTTTTCATCCCTACCATGATTTCAAACATCGCCACGGGCAACGTCGCCATCCGTAACAAGGCCTGCGGCCCGAGCCTCGACATAGTGACGGCCTGCGCCACTTCCACACACGCTATCGGCGAGGCATTCAGGGCCATCAAGCACGGCTATGCCGACGCCATCATCGCCGGAGGCTCGGAGGCTGCCGTGATTCCTCTCGGCATCGCCGGGTTCGCCAATGCCAAAGCCCTCTCGAGGGCCGAGGATCCCAAGTACGCATCCCTTCCGTTCAACCTCAACAGGGGCGGATTCGTAATGGCGGAAGGCGCCGGTATGGTCATCCTCGAGGAATACGAACATGCAAAGGCAAGGGGCGCTGAAATCTATGCCGAAATCTGCGGATACGGGAACACCGACGACGCCTACCACGTAACGGCTCCGAGACCTGAGGGAACCACCCAGGCCAAGGCCATCGAGCTGGCACTCGCCGAAGCCGGATTCGACAGCGGAAAAGACGTGCTCTACATCAATGCGCACGGCACCGGCACACATCTTAACGATGCTTCCGAAACTGCTGCATTCAAACTGGCATTGGGTGAAGAGACAGCCCGCAAGGCCCACATCAGCTCCACGAAATCCATGACCGGTCACATGCTCGGTGCAGCGGGTGCGGTAGAGGCTATCGCCAGCATACTCGCACTGAAGAACAGCATCGTTCCTCCTACCATAAACCTGGACACGCCGGATCCGGAATGCGACCTGAACTATACTCCGAACAAACCGGAAAAGGCCGACCTCACCATCGCCATTTCGGACTCGCTCGGATTCGGCGGACACAACGGCTGCATTGCTTTCCGCAAAGCTGAATAACTTTCAACCGACATCGATATGAACAGAGAAGAACTCAAGGAATACATGCCTCACCGCGAGCCCATGCTGCTCGTGGATGAGATCGAAATCGACGAGGAAGGTGTCGCTCACGCGAAATACCGCATCAGAGAGGATGAATTCTTCTGCAGGGGACATTTCCCGGGGAACCCTATCGTTCCCGGTGTCATCCAGTGCGAGATCATGGCCCAGAGCTGTGTCCTGCTTGTCAAGGACGAGGTAAAAGGCAAAATCACGCTCTACACCGGCATAAACAATGTGAAATTCAAGAACATCGTCCGGCCTGGCGACCTTTGCGAGATCACAGCCAAACTTACCGGCAGAAGGGGCAACATCTTCTTTACCGAGGCCGTGCTCAAGGTCGGCGGAAAGCTCTGCTGCCGCGGAGACCTTTCTTTCGCCCTCGCGGAAAAGCCTCAGGAGCAATAGGTCCGGAGAGGTGTCACTGTTTTTGCGGCCTGGATTGAAATGAAGGGGAAAATGAAGGGGATAATACTGTGCGTGATGATGGCCTGCCTGTTTCCCTGCGACCTTCTATCTGCAGGCCGCAAAGAAAATACGAATCCCGATGACAGGGCAAAGGGTCCTGCGTGGATAAAATACCGGGGCTTCATCGGAGGAATGATGATCCACACCGGATATGTCGGGAGCAAAGACCTGAACATAACGACACTCTCCGGAATCGGACTGGGGCAAAAGGTAAACGGCGCCCCTTTCGGTTTAGGAGGGTCGATAAAATTCCTGTTCGGGAAACATCTCAGGGTAGGGGCGGAAGGCTACGTCTCTACCCTTACTTATGGTAAATATGAAAGCCATGCCGAAACGGGCTGGGGAGGAATCCTGGCAGACTGCGTATGGCGCTGCGGGAAAAAGTGCCGCATATTTGCGGGAGGAACGATAGGCGGAGGAAACCAGACCAATACCACGATTCTGTCTCCGGTCAGGGACGACTACATCGCCGAAGAGTGCATCTCGTACAGGAAATACGCGTTTTTCGCCATAGCACCGTTTGCCGGCCTGGAATACGCCCTCACCCCGAAAGTGAATGTCGTCCTGAAAATCGACCGCCTCATCAATGCCGGCAGATCACGCGGCGATTTCGTCTCCGGCCCGCGGCTCTATCTGGGCATACTCTTCGGGCATATTAGATAACGACGGTTCGACGAATTTATGTCGCTCGAAACCGAAGAATTCGCAGAACCGCCGTTACGGAATTATTCTGCAGCTTCTTTCAGTCTTTCAGCATTTTCCGCGATCTGGAGCTGGTCTATCACCTCCTGTATTTCACCGTCCATAAAGACCGGAAGGTTGTACATCGTGTAGTTTATCCTGTGGTCGGTCACCCGGGACTGAGGATAGTTGTATGTACGGATCTTGGCCGAACGGTCTCCGGTAGAGACCATGGTCTTGCGCTTTGCGGAAATCTCGTTCAGGTATTTCTCGTACTCCATATTGTAAAGCCTCGTACGGAGCTCGGCCAGAGCCTTGTCGAAATTCTTCAGCTGGGATTTTTCATCCTGGCACTGCACCACTATACCGGAAGGTATGTGCGTCAGGCGGATAGCGGAATAGGTGGTGTTCACCGACTGGCCTCCGGGTCCCGAAGAGCAGAACGTGTCCTTCCTGATATCGTTCATATTCAGTTCTATGTCGAATTCGTCGGCCTCCGGGAGCACGGCGACGGAAGCGGCGGAAGTATGTACCCTGCCCTGGGTCTCGGTCTGGGGCACACGCTGCACGCGGTGGACGCCGGACTCGTACTTCATAGTACCGTAGACATGATCGCCCGAAATCTTGCAGACTATTTCCTTGAAGCCTCCGGCAGCTCCCTCCGACTGGTTCGTCACCTCCAATTTCCAGCCCTTCTTCTCGGCATACTTGGAATACATCCTGAACAGGTCTCCGGCAAAGATGGCCGCCTCGTCGCCGCCTGTTCCGCCTCTGATTTCCAGAATGGCATTCTTGCTGTCCTGGGGATCAGCAGGGATAAGAAGAATCTTGATATTCTCCTCCATCGCAGGGATTTTCTCCTCTATCTGCGATATCTCCTCCTTCGCCATTTCCCTGAGCTCCTCATCCTTCTCTACAGCAAGGATTTCCTTGGCCGAATCGTAGTCGTCCATCATTTTCTTGTACTCCTTACCGGCCTCGATGATAGGCGCAAGCTCCTTGTATTCCTTGTTCAGCTGCACATATTTTTTCATATCCGAAATCACTTCCGGATCGGAAAGCTGTTTCTGCAGGCCGTCGTATTTTTCCTGAAGGCCCAGTATCTTCTCCAACAATGAATTTTCTGCCATATATTATAGTTTTCTATTCTTTTTGATTATCCCGGAATCCTGTCATTCACCGGATTCGGAAACCGTTTCGATTTTTCAGGAAATTCAGAACAGTTTCTTGAGATAGCACCTGCGGCGCATATACAGTTCGTTTTCGTACTTGCTCCATACGAAGGATGCGGAATTCGTGTCGATCTGGGGGTTCGTGATAGCCCACTTCACTCCCGCCTTGCGGTATTTCCCGGACATGATATTGTGATAGACGGAAGAAACTCCGGTATTCTGCCATTTCGGAGCGGCCCCGTTTATCATCAAGTCCACGGTATCGAATTTCTTCAAGGCCCTGAGGAAATGTATCCAGCCGAACGGGAACATCGAACCGCGGGCTTTCTGCAGCGCACGGGAAATGGACGGGAAAGAAACCCCGAAAGCCGCTATTTCCCGGTTTTCGTCAAGAAGGAAGCAGCAGAGCCTGCTGTCGAGCAGCCCAATGGTCTGGTTCGCCTCCTCTTCTATCTCCTCTTCCGTAAACGGAACGAAATTGTACACGGTTTCGGAAAAACTCTCGTTGTATATCCTGAAAAATTCCCTTACCAGAGACTTGTCGTGCTTCAGTGTGTCGACATCTCCCTCCACAAGCCTGTAACGGTCTTTCAGCCTGCCTGCGATGGCGATCATCTTGTCCGGCAGTTCCTGGTCGGCCCTCAGCCGGTACTGCACCCAGTCGCATTCCTTGGCGTATCCGAGAGAGGTCAGAAGGTCGTTGTAGTACGGATAGTTGTACAGACAGTTGAACGGAGGCACGTTTTCATAGCCCTCCACAAGCATTCCCTGTTTTCCGAGAGTGTTGTAATACAGCGGGCCATGCACCTCTGTCATACCGTTTTCCATAGCCCATTTTTCAGCCGTACCGAGCAGCAGTCCGGCCACCTCGATGTCATTTACCGTATCGAACCAGCCGAAACGCGCCCTTTTGGTGCCGTACCTTTCGTTGTACCTCGGGTTTATCATCCCGCAGATGCGTCCTACGACCTTTTTCCCGTCGAGGACCATCCACATCTTGTGAGGGCAGTATTTCGCCGACGACACCGAAGTCAGGGACTTCACCTGATCCGACACCAGTGCGGGGACATACTGCGGACAATTCCTGTACAGTTCGTTCGGGAATCCGATGAATCGTTTCAAATCCCTTTTGGAAACTACCTCTACTACCTTGTATCTCTCCATAATAACGACAGTTCGATAAAACAACCGCAAATTTAATCAAAATCCGCAAGTATCCCGCGTTCCGGCCCGTCTTTCGTCCGCGGCTCTTTCAGCAATTCCGTAATCACGGCCTGGGCGCACACGCAGCCGAAAACCGCCGGGATATAAGATATGGTACCCGCATTCGACTTCTTGTTTTTTTCGTCGCAGCCGACGATGGCGGCCCTGTCGGGCAATTCTTCCGAAAATACGGTCAGCACACCTTTCCTGACCCCCATACGGCGCAAACGTTTCCTCACTATGAAGGCCAGCGGACAATTGAACGTTTTGGAAATGTCGGCGATCCTGATTTTAGTGGCATCCATCTTCGCCCCTGCCCCCATGGAAGACACGATACGGATGCCCCTGCCGAGACAATAGCCGATCAGCGCAAGCTTCGGAGCTACGGTATCGATGGCATCTACGACAAAATCGATGCTGTACCCGCCCAGAACTTCCCCTACCCTGTCCGCCTCTATGTACACCGGAAGCACGGTCAGGTCAAGTTCCGGGTTTATGTCTTTCAGCCTGGCCTGCAGGACATCGCATTTAAGCCTGCCCACAGTAGAGTCCAGGGCAAGAAGCTGCCGGTTCTTGTTCGTGACGGAAACAGTGTCGCTGTCTATCACTATCAGTTTCCCGACACCGGCCCTGACCAGCATTTCGGCGGCATATCCCCCTACGCCTCCGGCACCGGCCACGGCCACGCAGGACGAAGCCAGTCTTTCGAGACCTTCTTCGCCTATCAGAAGCCCTGTCCGCTCCTTCCACTGCGCCCCGCCTTCCGGCCCGGCCTTGTTTTCGACATCTTCCGCAGACCCGAACACGTCCATTTTCCCTGAATATTATATTGCTGTCCGTTACCCTTCCGTTACAGGCCTTTTGCCTTGGCCTCATCCCAGATTTCATCCATCTCGGCGAGAGTCATATCCTTGAGATTCCGGCCCTGCCTGATAGTATGCTCCTCGAGGTAGGTGAAACGCTTGCGGAACTTGGCGCAGGTACGCTCCAGCGCCGTATCCGGATTCAGCCCGTAGAGCCGTGCCGCATTCACTATGGCGAAAAGATAGTCGCCGAGCTCCGTTTCCGCCCGTTCGTATGCGGCCTTCCTGTCGTCTTCGGACGAGGCCGTTTCCATGGCCTGAAGCTCGTCGCGGAATTCCCCGAGCTCCTCCCCGACCTTGTCCCAGACCTGCGTCCTGTCTTCCCAGTCGAAACCCACGCCGCGTGCCTTGTCCTGCATCCTGTAGGCTTTCAGAAGCGGGGGCAGCGTCTCTGGAACCCCTGAAAGGACACGTTTGTTGCCGTCCTTTTCCTTGAGTTTCAGCTGCTCCCAGTTCTTCACCACCTCCGCCGCATCCGCCACCTGCACGGATGAGAATACGTGGGGATGCCTGTATATAAGCTTGTCGCACAGATGGTTGATGACATCCACTATGTCATACGTACCGTTCTCCTCCCCTATCTTGGCATAGAAAAGGACATGCAGGAGCACGTCGCCGAGCTCCTTGGATATGTTGGCCTCGTCCTTTTTCAGGATGGCGTCACTGAGTTCGTAAGTCTCCTCGATGGTCTGAGGCCTCAGGGATTCCGTAGTCTGCGCCCTGTCCCAGGGGCATTTTACCCTGAGCTCGTCCAGAACGTCCAGTATGCGGCCGAATGCCTCCAATTTTTCCTGTCTGGTTTTCATATACAAGGATTTTTTATCTGCACAAATTTAGACCTGCAAAAATAGGAATAAAATGTCAAATGTATTAAATTTGTAGGTTTGCAATTTCAAAACCGATTCTAAAAACGTTGAAACGGACTTATATTTTCCCCAAAATCTGTCATTTATGAAAAAAGAGATTCATTTCGTCACTGCCGACGAGGCAGTCAGGGTCATCAAATCGGGAGACCATGTGCATCTGAGCAGTGTTGCAAGCGCTCCCCGGCTCCTTATCGAGGCCATGTGCCGCAGAGGAGAGGCAGGAGAGCTCAAGGACGTGAAAATACACCATCTCCATACAGAGGGGCCTGCCCCGTATTCCGACCCCAAATTCGAAGGGATATTTTTCCATCAGGGCTTTTTCATCGGGGCCAATGTGCGCAAAAGCGTGCAGGAAGGCTATTCGGACTACATTCCGGTCTTCCTCGGGGAGACGCAGAAGCTGTACAGGTGCGGCGCACTGCCCTGCGATGTGGCGATGATTCAGGTCTGCCCTCCGGACAAGCACGGCTATGTGTCGTTAGGGACTTCCGTGGATGCCACCCTTGCGGCCATAGAGTGTGCCAGGACAGTCATCGCGGTGGTCAACAGGAATGTTCCGAGGGCCTGGGGCCAGGCCATGATTCCGGCGGACCTGATAGACATTTTCGTGGAGGACGACACGCCTCTCGTTCCGGGGCATTTCACACAGCCGGACGAGATAGAGACAGCCATAGGCAGACACTGTGCGGAGCTGATAGAAGACGGTTCCTGCCTGCAGATGGGTATCGGAGCCATTCCGAACGCAGTCCTGGCACAGCTCGGCGGGCACAAACACCTCGGGATACACACTGAGATGTTTGCGGACGGGGTGCTCTCCCTTGTGGACAAGGGGGTCATCGACGGTACGGAGAAGGTGACGGACAAGGGCAAAATCGTGGCGACTTTCCTGCTCGGCTCCCAGGAGTGCTATAACTTCATAGACGACAACCCGATGGTGGCGATGATGGATGTCGGCTATACCAATGACCCGCATGTCATCTCGCAGAATCCGAAAATGGTAGCCATCAACTCTGCAGTCCAGATAGACCTCACGGGACAGGTATGCGCGGATTCCATAGGGACGAAGTTCTATTCCGGAGTGGGAGGACAGATAGATTTCGTGTACGGCGCATCGCTTTCAAAAGGAGGGAAGGCCATCATAGCCATGCCGTCCAGGACCAAGAAGGGCGTATGCAAGATTTCGCCCGTGGTCGCCGAGGGTGCCGGAATCGTGACATCGCGGGCGCACGTACACTGGGTGGCAACTGAGTACGGAGCGGTCGACCTTTACGGGAAGTCGATGCAGGAAAGGGCGAAGATGCTTATCGGCATAGCCCATCCCGACGACCGCGAGGCTCTCGACAGGGCGGCTTTCGAAAGGTTCGGACCGCACTATCACAACTTCAGCATCTGAAATTCCACGGTTTTATTCACGGCCGGGGCGAAATGAGCAGGGAATTTTTGCCGGCGCATGAGATCAGGACGGAGAAACTCACGTTTCCGGACCTCAGGCCTCGACGACATCGCCGGAGAAGACATACCAGAGGCAGGCAGACACATCCCGGCACCCTCTGCGGCGCCACAGGTCGGCATAGGCAGACACCTGACTCAGGTAGGCTTTTTCTTCCGAGCCGAACTTGTAGTCGATGACGACCACCTTTCCGTCCCGGTGGATTTCCACACGGTCCGGACGATGGATTTCCCCGTCGGTGCCGATGATGGAAGTCTCCTTGTAAACCCGGACGAGGTCAGGGGAAAACCAGCCCCTGCCGGACACCGACGCTATTTTTTCCCTCAGGAACTCCGCTATTCCTTCAGCATCCCCTTCCCCGACGAGGCCTGAAGAAACGGCATCGGAGACAGCCTTGTCTATGTCCGCAGCGGTGTCTATGCCGGACATTATCCGGTGCAGGATGATGCCCCTGACTCTTGCCGAGCGTGCCGGAGCGGCGTCTCCATGAAAGAACTCTTCGGCATCCCCGCTGAATGACAGTCTGTTACGCACAGTGCCGTCTTCAGCCGGCGGATTCAGAGGCCAGGACAGAAAGGATGACGGCAGCACGGAATCCGAAACGGCATCGGAAGACACGGAGAACACCGGCATCGGTCCTTTTTCGAAAGTCACCGCCCCTTCATCCCCGTCCTTTTCGGCAGAGAATCCCGACATTGCCCCGAACCTGTCCAGCCAGCAGTACAGGATATGGCTGAAATTCCCGTACGGAGGCACCGGAGCGTCCTTGGATTTCATAAACGCCCGGGAAGGAGCGGCGGCTATGATGTGCATCCCCTTTACCGCCCTCGTGAGGGCGACATAGAAAATATTTATATTGTCTATGTACTGCTTCTTCTTTTCATCCAGGTAGTCTTCGCTGAAAAGGGTGTCCATCGAAGATTCCGAAAGGCAGACATCGTAGACACCGTCGGCAACGGCCTCCAGCGGAGTGCCTTTCAGGTCCGGGCGGCACCAGCTGTTCCCGCTGCGGAAGATGCCCACCTTTTCGGCATAGGGGAAAATGACATACGGGGCGTCGAGGCCTTTGGCCTTGTGCACTGTCATAATCCTGACGGCATCGGCCCGGGAAGGCGATGCGATATCAGGGTCGGCATCGGACCAGTACCGGAGAAAATCGTGCAGGCTGTTTCCGTTCGAGGAGGCATAGTCGAGAACCGTATCCATAAAAGACTGGACATAGGTGATTTCAGCATCGAAAGCTTCCGGATCGCTGTCACGCAGGCCTCTGCACAGGATTTCGCACAGGTCCGCCAGCGAATGGCTGTCTTCCGGCAAGCCGATGTCGAGGCTCCGGGCGAGGTAGCTGTCGACCGTATCCTGCGGGTTGTCCACAAAAGACAGGAGAGAGACTATCCTGCGGACAGCGGATGAAGACTTGACCTTCAGGGAATCGTCCGTAATGACGGGAACGGATTCCGCTATGAGTGCTGAGGCGATGTCCGCACCGGAACTGTTGTTGCGTACCAGGACGGTGATATCCCCGTACCCGGCTCCGCTTTCCCTGAGGGCGGACACAGTCCGGATAACCATGGCTGTCTCATCCTCCGGGTCGCAGAACGTGACCCTGACCTGTCCCTCCCCCGGCTCTTTCGACGAGACCTTCTGGCACACGTCGGCATAGATTTCCGAGACCGGCTTCCCCCTCTGCCGGCCGTAGAGGTCATCGAGGGCCGAGGCGGCAAACGTGAAAAAAGAGTTGTTGAACTCCACTATGTTGCGGCAGCTCCTGAAATTCCTGTCCAGCACGGTGTCCTTTATTTCCGTCAGCTCATTCCTGATGCCGCTGTCCAGAAGGCTCCAGTCGGAGCCGCGCCACCTGTATATGCTCTGCTTCACGTCTCCAACTATCAGGTTTTCCTCGCCGGAAGCGATGCTGTTGCGTATCAGCGGCCGGAAATTGTCCCACTGGACAGCGGAAGTGTCCTGGAATTCGTCCAAAAGGAAATTTTCGTATCTGACACCTGTCTTTTCATAGATGAACGGGGCGTCGGAGCCGTCGATAATATTCTTGAGAATGGAATTCGAATCATCTATGCCGAGGACATTCTTTTCTTTCAGCACAGCATCGAACTCCCGGTATATGTCCGCAGCCACACCGAGACCGTAAAGCTGGCCGAGCAGGATACGGGCCGTATTGTAGAGCCTGAAAGGGTCTCCGAAACAGCGGCAGAAGTCCTGCAGGGGCTCTTCCAGCACGGGCCTGACCAAAGGCAGAAGGGTTTTCGCGGAAGCCTTGGAGAACCATTTTTCAGGATCCGCAGCCTTGGACATAAAAGATGGGGAAGGGGCCGGGATCTGGCTGTCGCCGCCTGCGTCTGCATAGTCCCTGATTTTCGACAGGAACCTGTAGCTGAACTGCTCCGGAGCCACCCCCACCCTGTCGAGGGCATCCAGGACAGCCTTTGCCGCACCGCTCACGCGTGTACGGAATCCATTCAACGCTCCCGTACAGCCGAGACGGATGTCTTTCAGATTCCGATACGAATAAAGCCTGGATTCATCTATCCCGCTGTCCCGTACCATTACCTTGTGCTCGTCGGATTCAAGCCTTGCCGCCATTTCTTTCAGCCGGGAGTCGAGGCTGTACCTCTCTCCCTTTTCCACCTGTTCCATCGCACAGTCGGTCAGCCAGTCGAGAAGGTCGGGCCGGTCGGGGCCCAGAGAGTCCAGAATCCTGTCCACACTCTCGTCTATGAGGGATTTCCTGTCGAGTTCCACCCTGTAGGAGGCGAACTGGCCTATTTCCCTGGAAAATGCCTTCAGAGTCTGCTGGAAGAACCTGTCTATGGTACTTACCGAGAATGCTCCGTAGTCATGCAGGATGCCGCTCAGCATGGATTTTGCCGATTCGCGCAGAAGGTCAAGGGTGATTTTCCGCCCTTTCATCCCCGGCAGTTCACGGACGATGTCGTCTTCGTCCACGTCGGCGAGTTCCTCCGCAGAAAACCTCTCAGGCATAAACCATTTGAGGTATCCGGACTTTTCCGGCTCTGTGGAAAGGATATGGAGTTCCTTCAGTATCCTGCTTTTCATCTCGTCCGTGGCCTTGTTCGTGAAGGTCACGCACAGGATATGCCTGTAGGCGGCCCGGTCCCCTTTCCCGAGCAGCAGGGTTATGTATTTCCTGGCCAGGTTGAAGGTCTTGCCCGAACCTGCCGAAGCTTTCATTATCCTTATCATCTTCCGCAAATCATCTTGAAGTCGCACCAGGCACAAGGTATCCCGTCCGCAGCCATCCTGAAAGGCACAGACCGGTCTGTCATCTCCCTGAACAGTTTTGCAAGCCGCTCATCCACAAGGCTGTGGAACTTCCCGCTTACGGCGAAGTTTTCCGGCTCTTCCCGGAACAGGCGGGAGACCGAATATATGCAGTTCACGACCCTGCGCCCTGCCGCGATGCCGTCGCTGCCGAGAAACTTGTCGTAAACATAGAGCTGCAGGGCTATTTTCGGCCTTGCCGCATTGTTTTCCGAAAATATCGCGTCCGCAATTTCCTCCGCATTTTCATCCGTGATGTTTTCGTCTGTTGCAGAGACCTTCCCGGTCTTGTAGTCCACGACGCGCACCTCGTCGGGAGAGAAACTGTCGAGGCGGTCGATATAGCCTCCGAGCCTGAATCCGCCGAAATCGGTTTCATAATATTTCTCCAGGCCCAGAATCCTGAAACTGTCCGTGCCATAGCGGTCCATCAGGCCGAGATCCCGCTCCATGGTCTTGACGACATAATGGACGATGACGTCGCCCGCCACGAGATTCCTTCCCGAAATCTCCATAACATGGATTTCCTTCATCATCAGGCTGAAGACTTTGTCCCTGACAGCCTTGCGGTTTTTCATCCATCGGAGCAGATAGTCCCGCGAGACGGACTGCATGGCATTTTTCACAGGCTCCGTCCGGCCCCGGTCTCCGGGATCCGTACCGGCCGCCATAGCCT
>CASFLY010000123.1 GCA_949295645.1 uncultured Bacteroidales bacterium
CTGTAGCCGTTGCCGTCGAAATGGATCGGCCTGCAGATCCTTATGTACTCCTTTATCACGCCTATGACGGCGGAAAACTTGTCCTCGCCGGCCGCGATTCTCTCGTCCACGACAGACTTGAATTCCGTCAGTTGCTCGGCCAGCGCCGCATTGAGCACTATCATCGCGCTGGCACAGTTGGCTTCCGAACCTACCGCCCTGAACTCGAAACGATTCCCGGTGAATGCGAACGGCGAAGTCCTGTTCCTGTCCGTGTTGTCCACGAGGATTTCAGGAATCTGCGGGATGTCGAGCTTCAGGCCTTTCTTCCCGACTAAAGACTGCAAGTCCTCCGGCTCGCTTTCCTCGATATGCTTCAGCACAGCCGAAAGCTGCGAACCCAGGAAACTGGAGATGATGGCAGGAGGAGCCTCGTTCGCCCCGAGACGGTGAGCATTGCTCGCGCTCATAATAGAGGCCTTCAGCAGGCCGTTGTGCCGGTAGACCGCCATCAGGGTGTTCACCACGAAGGTGATGAAGCGGAGGTTCCCCTTGAAGTCCTTCCCGGGGGACATCAGCGCTATCCCCGTGTCGGTCCCGAGAGACCAGTTGTTGTGCTTGCCGCTGCCGTTGACCCCCTTGAACGGCTTCTCGTGGAGCAGGACGCGGAAACCGTGGTTCCTGGCTATCTTCCGCATCAGCGACATTATCAGCATGTTGTGATCGTTCGCTAAATTGCACTCCTCGTAGACCGGCGCCAGTTCGAACTGGTTCGGAGCCACCTCGTTGTGCCTTGTCTTCACCGGAATCCCGAGTTTCAGCGCCTCTATCTCCAGCTCCTTCATAAAGGCAGCCACACGGGTGGGAATGGCCCCGAAATAGTGATCCTCCAACTGCTGGTTCTTCGCAGAGTCGTGGCCCATAAGGGTTCTGCCGGTCAGCAGCAGGTCGGGCCGGGCGGCGTACAGACCCTCGTCCACGAGGAAGTACTCCTGCTCCCAGCCGAGATAGGCATAGACCTTCTTCACGTCCGGATCGAAGTAGTGGCAGACATCGGTGGCGGCCTTGTCCACTGCCCGCAGTGCCTTCAGCAGAGGGGCCTTGTAGTCAAGGGATTCGCCGGTGTAGGCGATGAAGATGGTCGGGATGCAGAGGGTGTCGTCCACGATGAATGCTGGGGAGGACGGGTCCCAGGCGGAATACCCGCGGGCCTCGAAGGTGTTCCGGATGCCTCCGTTGGGGAAGGACGAAGCGTCAGGCTCCTGCTGCACGAGGAGCTTGCCGGAGAATTCCTCGATGATGCCTCCCTTGCCGTCGTGTTCGATGAAGGAGTCGTGCTTTTCGGCCGTCCCTTCGGTGAGTGGTGCGAACCAGTGGGTGTAATGCGTCACGCCCATCTCCACGGCCCATTTCTTCATCCCGGCAGCCACCTCGTCGGCTATGCTCCTGTCGAGGGCCGAGCCGGTGTCGATGACGTTGACAAGTTTTTCGAAAACCTCCGGCGGGAGATAGCGGAACATTTTTTCACGGTTGAATACGTACATCCCGAAGTATTCGGACGGACGTCCGGACGGGATTTCCACATCGGACGGCTTCTTCCCGAAGGCCGTCTCTACCATCTTGAATCTTAATGTTGACATGGCAGAAAAATTAAGTTAATCTATTTGTTGAAGTTCTGTTTGATTCTTTCCATAGCTTCGATACAGTCGTACCTCTCGCCGAAAGCCGTAAGCCTGAGATAGCCCTCTCCGCTCGGCCCGAATCCCGACCCGGGCGTCCCTACGACATGCACCTTGTTCAGAAGGTAGTCGAAGAAATCCCAGGACGTCTGTCCTTTCGGCGTTTTCAGCCAGATGTAGGGAGCATTCACCCCACCGTAGACGGTCAGGCCCGCTTCCTGCAGCCCTTCTCTCATGATACGGGCGTTTTCCATATAATAGTCGATGATTTTCTTTACCTGTTTCTTTCCTTCCGGGGTATAGATGGCCTCGGCCCCTCTTTGGGTAATGTAGCTCGTTCCGTTGAATTTCGTACATTGCCGTCTGTTCCACAACTGGTTCAGGCTGATTCTCGAATCGTCTAAAAGGGCTCCGCTGACTTCATGCGGGACGACAGTGTAGGCGCATCTCACTCCGGTGAAGCCGGCGGTCTTTGAAAAACTCCTGAACTCCACGGCACATTTCTTCGCCCCCTTTATTTCGTAGATCGAATGCGGTATGCGGTCTTCTCTGATGAATGCCTCGTAGGCCGAATCGTAGAGGATGAGCGTGTCGTTTTCCAAAGCATAGTCCACCCATTCTTTCAGCTGCTCCCTCGTCAGGACAGTCCCTGTGGGGTTGTTCGGATAGCACAGATAGACTATGTCGACACGCCTGTCCGGAATCTGCGGCAGGAACCGGTTCGCTGCGGTACAGGGCATGTATGTGATATTGCTCCAGTGCCCGTCCCGGCTGATGTCCCCGGCCCGTCCGTCGATGACATTGCTGTCTACATAGACGGGATATATCGGATCCGTGACACCGACGCTGTTGTCCGTACTCAGTATGTCGCAGAAATTTCCAGTATCGCTTTTGGCTCCGTCGCTGATGAAGATTTCGGACTTGTCGAGATAGATGCCGCGGGGCTGGTAGTCGTGACGTATGATGGCATTTCTCAGGAAGTCGTAACCCTGTTCCGGACCGTAACCCTTGAATGTGGCTGCATTGGCCATCTCATCAACGGCCTTGTGCATAGCCTTGATGCAGACTTCCGGGAGAGGTCTGGTGACATCGCCTATGCCTAATCTTATCAGTCTGACTTCAGGATTGGCCTTCTTGAATGACTGGATTTTTTTCGCGATGTCCGAAAAAAGGTAGCTTCCGGGTAATTTCAGGAAATTTTCATTTACGAGTGCCATAATCCTTTGTTTTTTTATCGGTTAGGAAACCGTTTGAAGTTTTTCATCATAAATTTTCTGCCGGCTTCCGGATTTCGTATTCGATTTCTCCTTCGAAGACTTTTACTGCCGGACCCGTCATCAGGACATGTCCATCGGGCGTGATTTCCACCGTAAGGCAGCCTCCGTCCATCTCGATTACCGATTTTGCTGCAGGCAGGTTGCATGTGTCCTGGAGCGAGTCGAGAAACGCTGCGGCCACAGCCGTGGCGCACGCCCCTGTTCCGCACGCTTTCGTGATGCCCGAGCCTCTTTCCCACACTCTCATACGTATCGTGCCGCCGTCTGCGTTCAGTCTTGCGAATTCGACATTTGTCCTGTCCGGAAACAGAGGGTCGTTCTCTATGACAGGCCCCTCCTTTTCAATGTCGATGCCGTCCAGATCATCGGTAAAGATCACGAAATGCGGGTTACCCATCGAAAGCGCTATCCCGTCGTGCGGGAAACGCCCTCCGGTTTTCAGCCGCCTGATTCCGGACGGCTTGCCCATATCCACGCAGACCTGGTCTACCTTCCCGTCCCGGGACAGTTCCAGTCTCAGCGTCTTTATCCCGGACAGGGTTTCGAGGCGGACGGATGTCTTGTCGGTAAGCCCGTTTTCATAAAGGTATTTACCCACGCATCTGCTTGCATTTCCGCACATCATCGCTTCCGAGCCGTCCGCATTGAAGATTCTCATGCTGAAATCAGCCTCGGAGGAATCCCCGATGAGGACGAGCCCGTCGCTTCCGATGCCGGTGTGGGGCAGGCTCCACTTACGGGAAGCAGCGGCAGGGTCTGCAATGGCGTACTGCATCGTATTTACATAGATGTAGTCGTTTCCTGCTCCTTGCATCTTGGTGAATCTGACCGTGTTTTTCATTTCCCGTAATTTCTGATGCAAAAATACTTGGAAATCCGCGCGGGCTGTGCCGGATTTGTCCGTTTTTCTATGAAAATTTTTCTTGCGTGCAAAATGTTAAGCATGCGAGGGTAAATATATGTTGATTTGAAAGCCAGGTGCCGGCATATTTTTACGATTTGAAAGCGGATATTTCCGGACTGTAAATTTTCCGGATTTTTTCGAACATCCAGAATGGCAGAGAGTATAAATTTGCCGCTGTAAAACAGAAAGACAAGAAACCGGTTGCTTGTTCTCAAAATTAAGGAACAATGAAAAAATTATTTGCCGGGACTATCCTGACGGTATTTTCAGCGATGTCCCTCCCTATGTCTTCTGTTGCACAAGACAAATTCGAAGGCAGTGTCGGTGCCGATCTGGTCAGCAGCTATATATGGCGTGGCCAGGATCTGGGAAATGTCAGCATTCAGCCGGCTCTCTCGCTTTCCTACAAAGGGATCTCTCTTTCCGCCTGGGGTTCGGTCGGCCTGAATCGGAACGACACCCGGGAAGTGGATCTGACTCTCGGTTACTCGGTGGCAGGTTTCAGCATTTCCGTGACCGACTACTGGTTCGACGGCGGCCCGGGTTACTTTCATTACCGCGACGGCTTCACTAACCATACTTTCGAGGCGCAGGCCGGTTATGATTTCGGCTTCCTTTCCGTGAACTGGTACACCAACTTCGCCGGCAATACCGGATTCAAGGCCGATGGTTCGAAGGCATACGCTTCCTATTTCGCGGTATCGGCCCCGTTCAGTTTCGCGGGTCTGGACTGGGAGGCTTCAGTGGGGGCTACTCCGTGGCAGAATGATTTCTATGCCGGAGGCGGGAATTCGGAGTATGCCGTGGATATGGTTTACGGATTCGCTGTCTGCAATGTCAGCATCCGGGCCGCAAAGAGTTTCCGGATAACGGACGGGTGGTCGCTGCCTGTGTTCGCGCAGCTGGTCTGGAATCCATCGACAGAGGCGGCTCATTTCGTGGCCGGAATCAGTTTCTGAATTAACGTCGGTTCGACGAATTTATGTTGCTCGAAACCAGGAAATTCGTCGAATCGTCGTTAAGGATTTCGAAGAAATCCAGTTGTCATTAATAACTAAAAAAACAGCAATGAAAAAAATCGAAGCTATCATCCGTCGGACGAGGTTCGAGGATGTAAAACAGGCGTTGCTCGATGCCGGTATCGAATGGTTCTCCTACTACGATGTGCGTGGCGTGGGCAAGACCAGGGAAGGCCGTATCTATCGCGGGATAGTGTACGACACGAGTTCTATCGAACGCATCCTGCTTTCCGTAGTGGTCAGGAACAAGAATGTCGAAAAGACGGTCAGGGCCATAACGGAGGCTGCCCACACCGGAGAAATCGGGGACGGGCGCATCTTCATCATCCCCGTGGAAGACGCCGTCCGCATAAGGACGGGAGAGAGGGGAGACATCGCCCTCTATAATGCGGAGCAGGAAAAATGAAGACGCGGCGGGTGTACAAAAGGAAATTTCAGTTACCCGCACCTGCAATGGCCCGAGGCCGGATCGATATGAATATGAACGAATAAAACGAAAGACAAAATGACACATTTACTTATGATAGACACGGGCAACACTGCCTGGATACTGACTTCCACCATGCTTGTCCTGCTGATGAGCATCCCCGGCATCGCACTTTTCTACGGCGGACTTGTCAGACAGAAAAACGTGCTGAGCATCATCATGCAGACCATTTTCCTTGTAGCCGTTGTGAGCATACTGTGGGTGGCCATAGGCTACAGCTGGGTCTTCGACACTACCTTTGCCGAGAAAGGACATCCGCTGGCATTCCTTATGGGCGGATTCGGGAAAGCATTTATGAACGGCATCACTTTGGACACCCTTACTGCAGGTAATATTCCCGAACTGCTGTTCGCAATGTTCCAGTGTATGTTCGCGGTCATTACTCCGGCCCTGATTCTCGGGGCATTCGCAGAAAGGATCAAATTTTCGGGCTACATCCTGTTCATCGTCCTTTGGGTAGTACTGGCATACTTTCCTATGGCGCATTGGGTCTGGGGAGGCGGCTTCCTGCAGCAAATGGGGGCGATTGACTTTGCGGGAGGTACGGTGGTCCACATCAATGCCGGAGTTTCAGCCCTGATTATGGCCATAATGCTCGGACAAAGAACGGATTACAGAATCGGACATCCTGTCACGCCACACAATGTCGCCTTCGTGTTCATGGGAACGGCTTTCCTGTGGTTAGGCTGGTTCGGCTTCAATGCCGGAAGCGGTCTCGCTGCCGACGGACTTGCTGCCAATGCTTTTATGGTCACGCACATAGCCACTGCGGCTGCTGCTGTTACCTGGATGGTCATAGACTGGATATTCAACAAGAAACCGACTGTCATCGGCACCTGTACGGGAGCTGTGGCCGGATTGGTGGCCATCACCCCTGCGGCAGGCAGCACGGATCTGCTTGGAGCGTTCTGTATCGGAGCGATAACGTCTGTCATCTGCTTCTGTATGGTGGCGGTGGTGAAGCCGAAACTGAGATACGATGATTCCTTGGATGCTTTCGGCGTACACGGAATCGGAGGAATAGTGGGATCGATACTCACAGGTGTCTTTGCCACACGTATGGTTACCGGCGGGACCGGGGTTCAGGGCGCCCTGTACGGAGACTGGCATCAGCTGGCAGTGCAGCTCATAGCCACAGGAGTGGCGATAGCCTTCAGTGCCGTAATCACTTTCATCCTGTTCAAGGTAGTGGACGCTACTGTCGGCTTGCGAGTGGACAAGAGAGTGGAGGAAGAAGGGCTCGATATCTACGAACACGGAGAATCGGCCTATAACAGATAAGAAGTGATTATATAACGAGAGTCCGACGAATTCCTTTGTCCTGAACAAAAAAATTCGTCGGGCTCCCGTTTTTCAGGAATATGCCTGGTCGTGGACCCCGGAGACCGCCCGTCCGCTCGGGTCGTTTTTGTCTTTGAATGATATGTCCCAGGCCAGTGCTTCGGCTGTGGAGCAGGCTACGCTCGGGACACTCGGGACGCTGCGGGCGGCGCTTTCGCTCGGGAAATGCTCCTCGAATATGCTGCGGTAGAAATATTCTTCCTTGTTCCGTGGCGGGTTTATCGGGAATCTTTCCCCGGCATGAGCCATCATGTCATCGGATACGGCTTCGGAAGTGATTTTTTTCAGCGTATCTATCCAACTGTAGCCCACGCCGTCGCTGAACTGCTCTTTCTGCCTCCAGACGATTTCTTCCGGCAGCATGTCCGAGAATGCCTCACGGAGTATCTTTTTTTCGATGGTTTTTCCCGGGCACATCTTCGCCGCGGGGTTCATCCTCATCGCCGTGTCCAGGAATTCCTTGTCGAGGAACGGCACCCGGCCCTCGACTCCCCAGGCCGCGAGAGATTTGTTGGCCCTCAGACAGTCGTACAGATGCAGTTTCGAGAGTTTGCGCACGGTTTCCTCATGGAAAGCGCGGGCATCCGGGGCCTTGTGGAAATAAAGGTAGCCTCCGAACACCTCGTCAGCCCCTTCTCCGCTGAGCACCATCTTGATACCCATAGACTTTATGACCCGTGCAAGCAGATACATCGGGGTGGAGGCCCTGACTGTCGTCACGTCGTACGTTTCGATAAAGTATATTACATCTTTCAGGGCGTCGAGGCCTTCCTGGATGGTATAGTTGATTTCATGGTGCACTGTCCCGATATGTTCAGCCACCATTTTTGCCTTGGCAAGGTCCGGGGCGCCTTTCAGTCCGATGGCGAAACTGTGCAGCTGCGGCCACCAGGCTTCGTTCAGGTCACCGGATTCGACCCGCTTCGAGGCGAATTTCTTGGCCACGGCGGAAATTATGGAACTGTCCAGCCCTCCCGACAGCAGGACGCCGTACGGCACGTCGCTCATAAGCTGGCGTTTTACGGCCGATTCCAGCGCGGTTCCGAGTGCAGCCGGGTCGGCAGGGTTGTCCCTTACGTTGTCATATTCCTCCCAGTCCCTTCTGTACCACCTTTTCATCTTCCCTTCGCTTCCGAGGTAGTAGTGACCCGGCAGGAAAGGCTCGTAGCTGTCGCATATACCTTCCAGGGCTTTGAGCTCGCTGGCGCAATATATGCGTCCTCCGCCGTCTTTGCCTATGTAAAGCGGAATCACCCCTATCGGATCACGGGCGATGAGAAAGTCGTCCTTTTCTTCGTCGTACAGGGCAAAGGCGAAGATGCCGTTCAGTTCCTCTATGAACCCTACACCTTTCTCCCTGTACAGGGCAAGGATGACTTCGCAGTCGCTTCCTGTCGCGAAACCGTATTTCCCCTTGAACCTTTTTCTGATTTCGAGATGATTGTAAATTTCGCCGTTGACGGCCAATACCTGTTTCCCGTCAGGGGAAAAAAGCGGCTGTCCGCCGCTGGCAGGGTCCACTATGGACAGCCTTTCGTGAGCCAGGACCGCCGATTTCCCGACATAAATCCCGCTCCAGTCCGGCCCCCGGTGCCTTATCCTCCGGGACATCTCCAAAGCCTTGCTTCTGAACCCCTCCGCTTCTCCCTTTATATTGAATATCGCCGCTATTCCACACATGATTTTATTATTTACTTCTTGATGTTATTCCCAATGTTATTTCGGCAGATCCCTCGACTGCGCCTTCGGCTCCGCTCGGGATGACCTTCAAGCGTGGTCATTTCGACTGCGCCGTCGAAGCTCTCCCCGTGTCATCCCGAGCATAGTCGAGGGATCTGCTAAATCCGCCGCATATCCTCCTTTGATTTTCCCCATTGATTCTGAACGCGTCTTCTTTCTGCATCCTGCAGATGCCGGAATTTATGATGGTATAGCGGGCACTGTTGACCCCGTCAGGGGTTGTATTCCTGTGCCCGCTGTACCATCATAAATTCCTGATATACGAGTCGATATCAGAAGCCGCCCGCCGTCCGGAAGCAATACACCTGACCACGAGACTCGCCCCCGTCGCCGCATCCCCAGCCACAAAGACATTCTCCGGATAAACCGGATGTTCCGGCTTCAGGAACCCCATCGCCAAAAGCACCATATCCGCCTTGATGACCTCCTTCTTCCCCGTAGGCCTCATCACCGGGCGTCCTCCGTCAGGAGCCGGCTCCCATACCACCTCCTCGACTTCCGCCCCGGTGACGTTTCCTGAAGCGTTCCCGATAAATCCGTTAGTGTTCAGGCACCATCTCCGGGTGCATCCTTCCTCATGGCTGCTGCTGGTCTTCAGCACCGCAGGCCACTGCGGCCATGGTGTCGCGGGATTTTCTCCCACAGGCGGTTTCGGCATGATTTCTATCTGTGTCACGCACGAAGCTCCCTGACGGATGCTTGTCCCTATGCAGTCGCTTCCCGTGTCCCCGCCTCCGATGACCAAGACTTTCTTCCCTTTTGCGCTGATGCGCTCCTCTTTCGGAAACGTCCGGCCTGCAAGCACGCGGTTCTGCTGGGCAAGCATTTCCATAGCCAGGTAAATCCCCTTGAGTTCCCGGCCCGGCACCTTCAGGTCTCTGGCCTGAGGTGTCCCGGTGCAGATACAGTAGGCATCGAATCCTTCCGGGAGTTTCGCAAGATCTATCGCGGTCCCGGTCCTGAAGACGACCCCCTCGGCCTCCATGACAGCCAGTCTCCTGTCGATGATGGCCTTGTTCAGCTTGAAATTAGGGATTCCGAAACGCAGCAGCCCGCCGATGTATTCGTCCTTTTCATAGACCGTGACTTCGTAGCCCTTTCTGTTCAGCTGGTTCGCTGCCGCCAGACCGGCAGGCCCCGAGCCTATTACCGCGACTTTCTTTCCGTTTCTTGTCCAGGTCTTCGGCTGCACATAGCCTTCACGGAAGGCTGCTTCTATGACTGCCGCCTCGTCTTCCCGGATTGTCACCGGAGCATCGAGGGTCAGTTTCAGCACGCAGCTCTTTTCACAGAGGGCAGGACAGACCCTGCCGGTGAATTCGGGGAAATCATTCGTGAGGCTCAGGATTTCATACGCTTCTTTCCATCTTCCATGGTACATCGCATCCTGGAACTCGGGAGGCCTGTTCCCGAGAGGGCAGGCCCAGTGACAGAACGGCACTCCGCAGTCCATGCACCGGGATGCCTGGAGTTTCCGGTCGCTCGTGTTCAGGGTCTGTTCCACTTCCCCGAAGTCTGATATCCTGTCGTGTATTGGACGGTAGCCGGCCTCCTGCCGGGGCACCGTCAGAAATGCTTTTGGGTTTCCCATAATTAATAACAGTCCGACGAATTTATATTGCTCGCGACCAGGGGAATTCGTCGGACAGTTATTAAGGATTTCTGCGAAATCCTGTTGTCTTAATCCCCAGTCGCTGTGGCGACAGCCCCTTTTAAGGGGCGCCACCCCCGACCGCCCCCTCGCCGGGGGCCCTGTCGCAGAACTTTGTTCTGCTCCGTAAAAAATTTCTTAATAATCTCTTTGGACTTCGGCGATTTTCTGTTGGAGTTTTCTCATCTGCTCCTCGGCAAGTACACGCTTGTACTCTATAGGTGTCACCTGGATGAATTCTTCCGCGTACCGGTTCCAGTCGTCCAGCATAGCCCTGGCGAGCTGCGACCCGGTGTACAGATAATGCTGCCTGATGAGTTCGTGCAGCTCCTTGCGCGACGACGAGTCCTCGAGCAGAGACAGTTCCACCATTTCCATATTGCAGAAATAGTCGAATTTGCCGTCCTTGTCCCAGACATACGCCAGTCCTCCGCTCATTCCGGCAGCGAAATTCCGTCCCGTGCCGCCGAGCACCACTACTCGTCCGCCCGTCATGTATTCGCAGCAATGATCCCCGACGCCTTCGACCACAGCCACGGCACCAGAGTTCCTGACTGCGAAACGCTCGCCGACACGTCCGTTGATATAGACTTCGCCTCCGGTAGCCCCGTACAGCAGGGTATTACCTGCAATGGTGTTCTTTTCCGCGGCGAAATCGCTCCTGACCGGAGGACGTACGGAGATTCTTCCTCCGCTCAGCCCCTTGCCGAGATAGTCGTTGGCCTCACCCTCGAGCCTGAAACTGATACCATGGGCGAGGAAAGCTCCGAAACTCTGGCCTGCCGAGCCCTTAAACTTGATTTCTATCGTATCGGACGGCAGTCCGGCTTCTCCGTATTTCGAAGCTACGGTTCCCGAAAGCATTGCTCCCACGGCGCGGTCCGTATTGGCTATGGCATACTCCAGCGACACTTCCTTTTTCTTTTCGATGGCCTCTGCCGCCGCCTTGATGATGGAGACGTCGCGGACATTCTGTATTTCGTGCCTTTGGTCTGTAATCCTGTGCAGGGCGCAGTTCCCGTCGGCCCGGCAGAGTATTTTCGTGAAATCCAGTCTGGCCGCTTTTGTCCCTTCCGGAGCCGGAACGGTCTCGATAAGGTCTGTCCTTCCCACAATGTCGTCGAATCTCCTGAATCCCATTTCTGCCAGGTATTCGCGTACTTCCCGGGCCAGGAATTCGAAATAGTTCACCACGTACCTGTAATGTCCGCGGAAATGTTTTCTCAGCTCCGGATTTTGTGTGGCGACCCCCACCGGGCAGGTGTTGGAGTGGCATTTGCGCATCATCACGCAGCCGAGAACGATCAGGACGGCAGTACCGAAAGCGAATTCTTCGGCCCCGAGAAGAGCCATGGCGACCACATCCTTGCCGGTCTTGAGCTGCCCGTCCGTCTGCAGCCGCACCTGTCCTCTGAGTCCGTTCAGAACGAGGGTCTGCTGGGTTTCGCTCAGCCCGATTTCCGGGGATATCCCGGCATATCTCATCGATGAGGCCGGGGATGCTCCCGTACCTCCCTCGGCACCGGAAATAACGATGATGTCGGCCTTGGCCTTTGCCACTCCGGCCGCGATGGTTCCCACCCCGCTTTCGGACACGAGTTTCACGCTTATCAGAGCCTTCGGATTCACGTTCTTCAGGTCGAAGATCAGCTGGGCGAGGTCTTCGATGGAGTAGATGTCATGGTGTGGCGGAGGGGAGATAAGGGATATGCCGGGGATTGAATGTCTGGTACGGGCTATGATTTCGTCCACCTTGAATCCAGGCAGCTGCCCGCCCTCTCCCGGCTTGGCTCCCTGTGCCACCTTGATCTGTATTTCGTCTGCATTTACGAGGTATTCCGCCGTCACGCCGAACCGGCCGGATGCGATCTGCTTGGTTTTGCTGTTCAGGGATATGCCGTCGAAGGTCTCCGAAAACCGTGAACTGTCCTCTCCTCCTTCTCCCGTGTTGCTCCTCGTGCCCAAGCAGTTCATCGCCAGGGCAAGCGCTTCGTGCGCCTCCTTGCTGATGGCCCCGAAAGACATGGCCCCTGTCACGAAATGCTTCACTATGCTCTCTGCCGGTTCGACCTCATCTATCGGAATCGGGTTTTTCCTGAAGCGGAAGAAGTCGCGCAGGAAGACAGGCGAGTCCTTTTCATCGGCAAGTCGGGTGAACTCCTTGAATTTCCGATAGTCCCCGAGCCTTGTGGCAAGCTGCAGGGTGCTGATGGTCTCCGGGTTCCAGGCGTGCTTCTCCCCGTCCTTCCTGTATGAGAACTGCCCGATATTCGGCAGGATTCCCAAAGGGGCTTCGGGCTTAAACCCGCTGTCATGGAATCTGACATAGTCTGCCGCGATTTCTTTCAGCCCTATCCCTCCTATGGTGGAGACAGGAGTGTTGAAATAGGCCTTGAGCAGTTCCTCTCCAAGGCCGACAGCCTCGAATATCTTGGCTCCGCGGTAAGACCTGATGGTGCTTATCCCCATCTTGCTCATTATCTTGTACAGTCCTTTGCAGACGGCCTTGATATAGTTTTTCTCGGCGGTCTCGTAGTTCATCTGGATTCTTTCCGACTTTACGAGATCATCCACTACGGCAAAAGCCATATACGGATTTATGGCACTGGCCCCATATCCCAAAAGCAGGGCAGCGTGCATGACTTCCCTTATTTCCCCGCTTTCGACTATCAGTGCCGTCTGCACCCTTTTCTGCACGGAAATAAGATAGTGGTGTACCGCGCTTACGGCCAGCAGAGACGGTACTGCGGCATGCCCGGAGTCCACTCCGCGGTCTGACAGGATGATGTAGTTGACCCCGTCGTCCACAGACTGCTCCGCCTGCCTGCACAGGCTGTCCAAGGCTTCCTGAAGTCCCGCCCTTCCCTTCGATACATCGAATATGGCCGGCAGCTTGACTGTCTTGAAGCCTTTGTACCTGATGTTGCACAGGATGTCCAGCTGGGTGTTCGTCAGTACCGGATGAGGCAGCCTGACCATCTTGCAGTGCTTCTCGTCCGGCAGGAGAATCTGCATCCCCACCGCGCCGATGTATTCCGTAAGGGACATCACCAGCTCCTCCCTGATAGGGTCGATGGCCGGGTTGGTGACCTGGGCGAACTGCTGCCTGAAATAGTTGAACAGCAGCTGCGGCTTTTCTGAAAGGACTGCCAGAGGAGTGTCGTTGCCCATGGACGCGGTAGGTTCGGCCCCGCCGGTGCACATCGGCATGATTATCTTCTCGATATCTTCCCTCGTGAATCCGAAGTTCCGCAGCAGCACGGCATAGTCCTTTATGCCGTTCTCCACTTTCCTCCCGCTTTTCAGGGCGTCGAGTTCTATCCTGTTTTCCGACAGCCACTGTCTGTACGGCCGTGCTGAAGCCAGCCCTTCCTTCAGTTCCGCATCATAGTATATCCGGCCCTCCTGCGTGTCCACAAGGAGCAGTTTCCCCGGCTGCAGCCTGCCTTTTTCCCGTATTTCGTTAGGTTCGAAGTCTATGACGCCGGCTTCGCTCGCCACGACCATCATCCCGGTCTTGGTGATAAGGTATCTTGCAGGCCTGAGCCCGTTCCTGTCCAGCATGCCTCCGGCGTACCGCCCGTCCGTAAACAGCAGGGCCGCCGGTCCGTCCCAAGGCTCCATCAGGATGGAATGGTATTCATAAAATGCCTTCAGGTCTTCGCTGATGGGATTCTTGTCGTTGAATGACTCCGGAACGAGCATGGACATGGCGTGGGGAAGGCTCATCCCGGACATGAGGAAAAATTCGAGCACGTTGTCCAGTGACGCGCTGTCGCTCATTCCGGGCTGGATTATCGGCCTGATAGCCTTTATGTCCGGAATTTCCGGCGTGGCAAGTACGCTTTCCCGGGCTTCCATCCAGGCCCTGTTGCCTCGTATGGTATTGATTTCACCGTTGTGCGCCAGCACCCTGAACGGCTGGGCGAGACTCCAGGTCGGGAAGGTGTTGGTGCTGAATCTGGAGTGCACCAGGGCGATTCCGCTGGTAAAGTAAGGCTGGGAGAAGTCGGGGAAATATTCTCTCACCTGGACGGAGGAAAGCATGCCTTTGTACACTATGATCCTGCTGGAAAGCGAGACGACATAGAAATCCGCGTCGTTCACGCGGTGCTCGATTTTCTTCCGGACCACATACAGTTTCCTTTCGAAATTCTCGCCGGGTATATAGCCGGTGACGAAAATCTGCTTTATGTCCGGTTCGCTTTCGAGGGCCGCCTTGCCGAGAATCCCGGAGTTGACCGGAACGGAGCGCAGGTGCATTAGGGAAAGCCCCTCCTTTTCGATTTCTTCGATGATGATCCTGAAGATTTCTTCCTGCCGCCCGGAATCCTTGGGGAGAAAGATCAGTCCGGTTCCGTACTTGCCCTTTTCAGGCACGGGAATACCTTGCAGGAGGATGAATTCGTGGGGAATCTGCAACATGATGCCCGCTCCGTCCCCTGTCTTGTTGTCTGCGCCTTCAGCCCCTCTGTGCTTCATGTTTTCAAGCACTCTCAGGGCGGAGTCCACTATTTCGTGGGATTTGTCCCCGTGTATGTTCACGAGCATTCCCACTCCGCACGCATCGTGCTCATAGCTTCTGTCATACAGGCCTTTTCCGGTAGTAGTGTTCATAATGGTCTTCTGTCAAGTTCGTCTGAAAATTCTTGTTTGAAAGGTAAAATTTCAGTCGATGCAAAGTTACCGGATGAGGAAATTTTATGATGCGGGATGTCCGCAAAAACCGACAGATGCGAAAAGCGGCATTTCACTTGTTAAGCAAAATGCCGCCGACGCTTCCGGTTTTTTACGATTTCCGTTTTCAGGGCAGAAAAATTTAACCCCGTCCCCTCACGACTTCCTGTACTGGAGCGGGGTAAGCCCGGTCCTTGCCTTGAAGAACTTGTGGAATGTGGAGGTGTTGGGGAAGTTCAGTCTGGAGACTATCTCCTTGACGGGAAGATCCGAGTACTTGAGCATGTTCTTCGCCTCGAGAATGACATAGTCGTCGATCCAGGCCGGGGCTCCCTTGCCTGAAGCCGACCTGATGAGTTTGGAGAGATACTTCGGGGTAAGGCAGAGCTTTTCCGCATAGAAACCCACATTGCGTTCCCTGACGTGGTACACCGAAACCAGTTCTATGAATTTTTCGAAAACGCTCCTGCCGCGGTCTGCCCTGCCGGGATTCCTTTCGGGAACTGCCCCGGCATCCTGCTCCATAATCCCTCCCGCGATGAAAAAGAATGATGACACCAGGGCGGAAATGCTCTCGCGCTTGTAGGAGAGATTCGACCCGAGGATGTCGGCAGCTAAGGCCACATATTTGTGCGCTATCATCCTTTCCCCGTCGCGGATCAGGAAAAACGGCTTGGCCTGCAGCTGCAGGCGCCGTTCTATGAACTTGTATGTCTTCACGTTGAGGCTTTCCACGTACTCTTTCGTCATCGCTATCACGAGGAACTCCAGATTCTCCTTTTCATTCTCGTCTATGGCGGAAATGCTTATGATGTTGCCGGGCAGATAAACGAAAAGCGAATTTTCCACCACGTTGAATTCCGTAAGGTTTATCATCACCTTTATATGTCCGGAAATGCAGAAAAACGCCAGGAAACCGTCGAAGCGGCAGGGGTGGCTCAACGATCTCAGTGACTTGTCGTATCTGACATTGACCAGACAGACATCGTCTCCCATACTCAGGCAGGATGCCAGCGGGAACATCTGCCGGAACTGTACCAGATCTATCGTATTCGTATTGTTTTCCATTGTCCGAATATGAATATATTTTTTTACAAAGTTACATTTATTCTACTTTTTGACAATTATTAGGGCATAAATTCACTTTTTTACAGGAAAACAGGCCGCTTTTTTGCAATAACTGGCCACTCTCTGAAAAAAAGTCAAAGATGATGGAAAAAAGGACTATTATCATAACGGCGGTACTGCTGGCACTGTCGCCCGCGATGGCAGGTGCTGCCGACATTCTGACATTGCAGCAATGCCGGGATTCGGCCGTGGCAAACAACAGCGGGCTCAAAATCGCGGAACAGAAAATCAGAATGGCGGAATACGACAGGAAAATCGCGCTTGCGAACTGGTTCCCGAACATTTCCGCGACGGGGGCGTATATGTACAACACCAGAAATCTGAACCTGATTTCCGAAAATGCTTCGGACGCCCTGTCGGGCCTCGGGACTTCCGCCCAGAATTCCATGCAGGCTGCGGTCGGGAAGCTGGTTTCGGACCCGGCAATGGGGCAGATCCTGCAGAAAAACCCCGAACTTCTCCAGCTCGTCGGCAGTCTTTCGGCCGTGGACATAGCGGCTCCGCTGAATGCTCTCGGGAATGAGATTTCGCAGGCATTCGAACTCGATATCCACAACGTTTTCGTCGGGGCGGTTTCTCTTCAGCAGCCTGTTTTCATGGGAGGCAAGATAGTGAATGCAAACAAGATAGCCAGGCTGTCGGGGGAGCTGGCCCAGGCACAGTACGAGACCGGACACGACGAGGTGATTTCAGAGGTGGACAATGCTTACTGGCAGACGGTTTCCATCGCGGAAAAGAAGCGGCTGGCAGAGGACTATTCCGCCCTGCTTCACCGGATGCTCAGGGACACTGAGATAATGGAGGCGGAAGGGACGGCGACACAGGCTGACCTGCTGTCCGTAAAGGTAAAGGCCAACGAGGCCGATATGCTGCTTGTCAAGGCCTCGAACGGGCTGGTGCTCTGCAAGATGCTGCTGTGCCGGCTCTGCGGGCTGCCTCTTGACAGCGATATAGTTTTGGCCGATGAGCAGGCCGGATTCCTGCCTGTGCCGGAAATCGCACCGGAAAAGAGCAGTGAAGACATCTATGCGGGTCGCCCGGAGGTAAGGAGCCTCGAAATCGCCAATGAAATCTACGGCAGGAAAGTGAAGATGGCGCGGGCTGATATGATGCCCAAGGTGGCCTTGACGGCCAATTATTTCGTAACGAACCCGAATATGTATCATGGCTTCCGGAACAGTTTCGGAGGAATGTTCAATGTGGGTGTGGCCGTCAATGTCCCTATAATTCACGGATGCGAGGCCCGGCAGAAGGTGCGCAAGGCAAAGGCGGAGGCCGTAATAATGGGCTACCGGCTCGAAGATGCGAAGGAGAAGATTTCCCTTCAGGTCACGCAGCTCAGGCAGAGAGAGAAAGAGGCACTCGAGAAGCTTGCGACGGCCGAAGACAATCTGGACAGCGCCGAGGAGAATCTCAGGGCGGCCACGCTCGGCTACAATGAAGGTGTAGTGCCGTCCGGTACGCTGCTGGCGGCGCAGACTGCCTGGGTGCAGGCGCATTCGGAGTATATAGATG
Source organism: uncultured Bacteroidales bacterium (assembly GCA_949295645.1). Classification (GTDB taxonomy): domain Bacteria; phylum Bacteroidota; class Bacteroidia; order Bacteroidales; family UBA932; genus Cryptobacteroides. Next base: position 17,398 of record CASFLY010000123.1, read on the forward strand.
CAGGGACCGAGCTGCAGATAGTTGCCGGGAGCAGGCGGATTGCCGAGTCCGGTTCGACGGAACGGACGGACTGCGGCGTTGCCGCGGGGGCGGACGGCGGTCATTTACAGGAGTAAACTCCCTGGTTCTTAACAATATAAATTCGTCGAACCGATGTTAAAATCAGATGACAAACAATAACGGGAAAAATTATGGAAAGGAAAAAGAAAAGCTATAATCTGCTGATAGGGATTGTGGCGCTGGTGACGATAGTGCTGGTCGTGGCACTGGCAGGGTATGTGGTTTCAAAGCCGGAGCCGATAGTGATCCAGGGACAGGCTGAGGCTGTGGAATACAGGGTTTCCGGAAAGGTGCCGGGCCGGATAGTGCGTTTTTTTGCCGATGAAGGCGACTTCGTGCACAAAGGGGACACCCTGGTGGAAATAGACAGTCCGGAAGTACGGGCAAAACTGGCCCAAGCCATGGCTGTGAAGTCTGCCGCCGAGGCGCAGAAAGACAAGGCTCTGACCGGAGCGCGGCAAGAGCAGATAGCGGCAGCGTACGAACTGTGGCAGAAGGCGGCAGCTGGGGAGGAAGTGATGAAGAAGTCGTACGAAAGGACTAAGCGCCTTTATGAACAGGATGTGGTCAGCGCACAGAAATTCGATGAGGTGGAAGCGCAGTACAAGGCAGCCAGGGCTACCTGCGCTGCAGCGAAGTCCCAGTATGACATGGCTGTGAACGGAGCCAGAAAAGAGGACAGGGAGGCCGCCGTGTCCCTTGTGGATCAGGCTGCTGCGGCCGTCTCCGAAGTGGAGTCCTATATAGGTGAACTTTACCTTACTGCTCCCTCGGACGGAATCGTCTCTGCACGCTTTCCCAAAGCTGGAGAACTGGTCGGCCAGGGCTCTCCGGTAATGGCCGTGACCGACCTCGGCGATGCCTGGTTCACTTTCAACATCCGGGAAGACCTGCTTCATGGCCTGAAAATCGGAGACGCTCTGACAGTGAAGGTCCCTGCTCTCGGGAATGCTGAGTTCAATACTACCGTGACATACATCAGCGTCCTGCAGTCTTATGCGACCTGGCGTGCTACTCTGGATACCGGCAGTTATGATGCGAAGACTTTCGAGGTGAGGGCGGTGCCTGGGGGAAGGATAGAGGGGTTGTTGCCCGGGATGACGGCTATAGTGTCCGGTTTGTGATAACGGGCGGATTGCGGCGTTGCGGCGGGGCCGGGCTGCGGTCATTTACTGGAGTAAACTCCCTTGTCCGGGCCCTTGCGGCCTTGCGCTCCACCCGTTCTGACAAACCGGTGGGTTGCTATGGGGAAATGGAGAGGGAAGGCAGGGACAAGGAGGGAGGAATCTAGATGTGGATGGAGAATGAGGGGAGAATGGAGAGGAAAGGACAAGGAAGGTTGGATGTTGGAAAAGGATGGAAAAGTGGAGAGGAAAGGCAGGCAGGGACAATGAGGGAGGAATCGGGAGACGGATGGAGAATGAGGAAAGATATGAAGATGAAGGACAAGGATGATTGGATGTTCGGAAAGGATGGCAAAGTGGAGAGGAAAGGCAGGCAGGGACAATGAGGGAGGAATCGGGAGACGGATGGAGAATGAATGAGGAAAGATATGGAGATGAAGGACA